>JAADCT010000001.1 GCA_013154305.1 Aquificota bacterium | reverse complement strand
TCCCGAATTCGGTGAGAAAAAGAAAGAGGCTCCTTCAGGGGTATCTTCGACCGCGTCCGTTTTCCGGTCGGTTTCGCCGGGTCCCGCCGGAGGTGAAAGGAAGTTTCTTCCGCGGCGGGATTGCAAAATTTATTCCAATGGACCTTAAGAAGGTGGACAAGGTCGTAGCCGACCTCAAGGCGAAAGTAGAGAAGCTCAAGACGCAGTTTTACGCCGGAAAGAAGGAGGTCGAGGCCGAACTGCGGGCCCTTCAAAGGGAATACCGTCGAAAGGTAAAGGAGTTTTTTAAGGGTTTGACGGCTTGGGAAAAGGTTCAGCTGGCGCGCCATCCCCAAAGGCCCCACACCCGCGATTACATCGACCTGATTTTTGAAAACTTTAGGGAGCTTCACGGTGACCGCTTTTGCGGTGACGACCCGGCCATCGTTGCGGGTATCGGCTACTTTTACGGAAAACCGGTTGCGGTTATCGGCCACGAAAAAGGGCGCGACACCAAAGAGCGCATGCGGCGCAACTTCGGAATGCCCAACCCGGAGGGCTACCGTAAAGCGGTTCGAATAATGAAGTTGGCCGAACACTTCGGACTGCCGGTCGTGACTTTCGTCGACACGCCGGGCGCCTTTCCGGGCGTTGAGGCGGAGGAACACAACCAGGCCAAGGCCATAGCCGACAGCATCTACGCCATGGCCTACCTTAGAACGCCTACCGTTTCGGTGATTATCGGCGAAGGCGGTTCGGGCGGAGCCCTGGCGTTGGCGGTTGCCGACCGCGTCTACATGCTGGAAAACGCCGTTTATTCGGTCATCTCGCCCGAAGGTTGCGCCGCCATTCTCTGGAAGGACCAAAAGGCGGTCGAAAAGGCGGCCGAGGCCCTCAAGCTAACGGCGGACGAGCTTTTGAGGCTCGGCATAATAGACGGGATAATTCCGGAGCCCTACGGGGCGGCCCACGTTGAACCGCAGGCCACCGCCCGCGTTTTGAAGTTTTGTTTGAAGAAAACCTTGAACGAGTTGGTTAAAAAGCCGGTTGAGGAACTGCTAAAGGAAAGGTTTGAGAAGTTTACCCGGATGGGAGTTTTCGAGTTAGTCCCGGTCGGGGGGTAGGAGTTTTTCCAACCGCCCCGCCAGTTCGTCGAAGGCCTTCAGGACCCTTTCGTAGGTTTCGAGAAGTTTTCGACCTTCGGGGGTGAGGGTGGTTCCCTTACCCCTTTCGCGGTGAAAGAGGGGTTTTCCGAAGCGCTCCTCGAGGAGCTTTACGTAAAGGTGGGCCTTTTTGTAGGGAATTCCGAGGGAGGCGGCGGCCCTCTTGATGGAACCGGTTTTTTCTATCTGCTTAAGGAGTTCGTACTTTCCCGAACTCAGAAGGGGCTTACCGTCCTTTTCGAACCAAACTTTGTAGCGGAGTTTCATTTTTTAAGTTTGTCGGTTTCGGTTACGGAGGCCATTATGGTGGCCTCGGCGGCCACCTTACCGTCGACGCGAACGACGCCCTTCATCTTTGACAGGCGTTTTTTAAGAACGATGGCCTCCATTTCGATAATCATCGTGTCGCCGGGCGTTACGGGCCTTTTAAAGCGGGCGCCGTCGACGCCGGCGTAAAGGATGGCGTACTTGCCTATTTCAAGGCCGAGGCTCTCGATAAGGAGAATGCCCCCCACCTGGGCCATGGCCTCGAGAATCAAGACTCCCGGAAATATGGGCAGGGTGGGAAAGTGACCCGTAAATTGGGGTTCGTTGAAGGTAACGTTTTTTAGTCCCACTATTCTTTTCGGAACCTCTATTTCCAAAATGCGGTCGACCAGAAGAAAGGGATAGCGGTGGGGGAGGTATTCCATAATCTTGTTGATATCCATTACGAAGGTTTCGGACATCGGGAAACTTAGTTTAACAGAAGGCGGTGGCCTTAGAGCCACTCGCCCCTGACGACGAGCTTTTCGTAGAGTTCGTCGGGTAGAAAGGAAGTTTCGTGAACTACGGGCGAATAATAACGCGTTTCAAAGGTCTTTTCGCGGACCGGTTTGCGGACGGGGTGTTTTTTGGAGGCTATGGAGAAGGTCCACCAATAGCCGGCGTAGGTGGGTATTACGGCCGTGTAAAGGTCGACCACGGGAAAGACCGCCTTGAGGTTGTTTTGAAACCTTCGGACGATGTCGAGGTGGTAGTGTATCGACTCGCTTTGGCCGGCGTAAATTCCGTCCTCCTTAAGGGCGCGGAAGACGGTTTTGAAAAACTCTTCGGTGGTCAGGGCGTAGGCAAATCCTACGGGGTCGGTACTGTCGACTATGATTACGTCAAACTCGTTTTCGTAGTCCTGCAGGTACTTAACGCCGTCCTCGTTAACCACTATGGCGCGGGGGTCGTCGAAGGACTTAGAGAGGTTGGGGAAAAACTTTTTACTCGTTTCGATGACCTCGCGGTCGATGTCCACCAAAACGGCCTCCTCAACGACTTCGTGTTTGAGAACCTCCCTCAGCGTCCCGCCGTCTCCCCCGCCGATTATCAAAACCTTTTTGGGTTCGGGGTGGGCCATCAGGGGAACGTGGGCCAGCATTTCGTGGTAGATGAATTCGTCCCTTTCGGTCAGTTGAACGACGCCGTCGAGAACCAGCACGCGCCCGAAGAAGGGATTTTCGAAAACGAGTATTTCCTGATATTGGCTTTTGGTGTGATAGAGGACCTTGTTGACGGCGTAGCAGTGGCGAACGGGCGCGTAAGGGTCCCTTTCGAAAAAGTGGATGTCGTACATAAGCAACAATTTTAAAAATCGGAATGTCCCGCCGGGTCGTTTTGGAAAGCGGTTTTCACCCTTCGGGGAGGCGAACCTATTGGACCGCCGAAAGGTGGTTCTTTTTCGACGACGCCGAGGAGTTCTTCAAAAAGGTGGCCTCCCTGGAGGGGAAAACCCTGCTTTTTTTTGCCACCTTCGAAGGGGGTTTTCCCTTTTTGAACCTCCCGGCGGAAAGGGGGGAACTGCCCCCCTTCGGCGTTGCGGTTTTAAAGGAAAGCGTTCCCTTTCGCGGCGGGTCCTTCGGCGGGCGTTTTCTGGCGGCATCGCTCGGGAGGGAGCAATACCTCCAAAGGTTTGAAAGGATTAAGCGCTACATCGAAAGCGGCGACGTTTATCAGGTTAACTTTACCGTTCGCTTCGACTTTGAGTTTTCGGGCGACGCGCTGGGACTTTGGGAAAGGTTCGTTGCGGCCCAGCCGGTGCCCTTCGGGGCCTACTTTGAAACGCCCCTTTTTACCTACCTGGGAGGGTCGATGGAGCTCTTTCTCCGCAAAGAGGGAAACCTACTAAAGAGCGCTCCCATTAAGGGAACGCTGCCGAGCTACGAGGACCCCGGGAGGTTCTTCTCCGACGAAAAGGAACTTGCCGAAAACCTGATGATTACCGACATGGTGAGAAACGACCTGGCGCGCGTGGCCCTTCCCGGGACGGTCAGGGTCGAAAACCTTTTTAAGGTCGAAAGTTACGAGACGGTCCACCAATTGGTTTCGGTGGTGTCCTGCCAAACGGAGGCCTCCTTCGGCGAGGTTTTAAAGGCCACCTTTCCGCCGGCTTCGGTAACGGGCGCACCAAAAAGGCGGGCGGTAGAGATAATAAGGGAACTCGAACCCCACCGCCGCGAGCTTTACTGCGGGACGGTCGGACTGATTTTGCCCGAAGGCGACTTTTGCGCCGCGGTGGCAATAAGGAGCGCCCTTTTGAGGGGGAACCTCCTTTCCTACTACGCGGGAGGAGGCGTCGTTTACGACAGTCAAGGGGAAAGGGAGTGGAGGGAGGTCCTCCTGAAGGCGGAGGCCTTCCTAAGGGCCCTGAAGGGGTCTTAGACGGTTCCCTCCCTCCGGAGGGATTGTTTGGCCTTGAGGTATTCCTTGCGGGCGAGGAGGCGGTTGAGGGCGTCGGCGTAGGCCTTTACGCTGGCTTTTACGATGTCGATGTCGCTGGCGCGACCGCTGGCCTTGATGCCGTCGAGCTCTATGACCACCCTCGCCTCGGCCTGGGCGTCGGTGTTCGGCGTCAGCGCCTTAATCGAGTAGTCGACGAACTTGGGATAGACGCCGGTGGCCTTTTGAATGGCCTTTATGGCGGCGTCGACGGGACCGTTTCCCGTTTCGGTGGCGGTTTTTTCCTCACCGCGGAAGCGGAGTTTCACCGTTGCCGTCGGCAATATGTTGCTGCCGGTTTGAACCTGCAGGTGTTCGAGCTTCAGGTAGTCCTCCGCGGTGGAGGTCCTAAATAGCTCGTAAAGGAGCGCCTCGAGGTCCTCCTCGTAGACCTCCTTCTTTTGGTCGGCCAGGGCCTTAAAGCGTTCAAAGAGCTTGTTGAGGGTTTCCTCGTCCACCTCGTAGCCGAGTTCCTTGAGTTTGGCCTTGAGGGCGTGGCGGCCCGAGTGCTTGCCCAAAACGATTTTCGACTTGGGAAAGCCGACGTCCTCGGGCCTCATAATTTCGTAGGTTTCGCGCTTGGCCAGCACGCCGTGCTGGTGGATGCCGCTCTCGTGGGCGAAGGCGTTGTCGCCCACTATCGCCTTGTTGGGCTGGACGAAGGTTCCCGTTATGCGGCAAAGCAGTCGAGAAGTTTTGTAAAGCTCGGGCGTGTTTACGCTGGTGTAGAGTCCTTTAAAGCGGTCCTTTCGAACCTTCAGGGCCATAACGACCTCTTCGAGGGCGGCGTTTCCGGCCCTTTCGCCTATGCCGTTGATGGTGCACTCGACCTGGCGGGCGCCGGCCAAAACGGCCATCAGGGAGTTGGCGGTGGCCAGGCCAAGGTCGTCGTGGCAGTGGACCGAAATTATGGCCTTGTCGGCGTTGGGAACGTTTTCCCTGATGTCCTTAATGAGTTGATAAAACTCGTCGGGAATGGCGTAGCCCACCGTGTCGGGAATGTTTACCACGGTGGCGCCGGCCTTTATGACCTCCTCGATGATTTTGTAGAGAAAGTCGCGCTCGCTGCGCGTTGCGTCCTCGCAGGAAAACTCAACGTCGTCGGTAAAGTTTCGGGCAAACTTCACCGCCCGAACGGCCCGCTCGAGCACCTCCTCCGGCTCCATGCGAAGTTTGTACTTCATGTGTATAGGCGAGGTGGCTATGAAGGTGTGAATGCGCCTTCTTTCGGCCGGCTCGAGGGCCGAGGCGGCCGCCTCTATGTCCTTTTCCAACGCCCGCGCCAGCGAGCAGATTACCGGACCCTTTACCTCCCTCGCTATGAGGTTTATGGCCTCCCAATCGCCCTTGGAGGCGGCGGCAAAGCCGGCCTCTATAACGTCGACGCCGAGGCGCGCCAGCTGGTGGGCCATTTGGAGTTTTTCCTGCGTGGTCATCGAAAAGCCGGGTGCCTGCTCGCCGTCGCGTAAGGTGGTGTCGAATATGTAAACCTTTTCGCCCATCGCGGACTACCCCTTCGACGGTTAACTTAACAGTATAAGGTCGGGTTCCGTATGAACTCCGTTAGGAAATTGCAAATTCTTTGCAACTTATCGGGGTCAGACGACGGCGGCCGAGCGGACGACCCGCTCGAGCCCCAGGGCGTGGGACTTTAGAATCAGGTCCTTGGCCAGCGAGGGGCGCCGCAGGAGGTGCGTAAACTCGTCGACCGAATAACCCAGCTGGTCGAAGATGCCCAGGTGCTCCAGCTTGTAAACGAGGTCGAAGGCCACCTGTTTGAGGGCCTTTCGGCCTTGGTGGTCGACGAAGTCGGCGTCGAGCGAATAGCGCTTTGCCCACCACCAGTTTTGTTGCAGGTATTCGACCGCCAAGGGCGGGTCCTGATAGCGCTCCGAGTAGAGGGCCAAACTCCTTACCAACTTCACGAGGGTCAAAATTCTTTCGACGCTCCAGAGGCTGTCAAAGACGCGAAATTCGACCGTCCCCAGGTCGGGCCTGAAGCGGACGTGCCACCAGAGGTCCTTTATCCGTTCGATGGCGCCCGCCCCTTTTAGGTGTTCGACGACGGCGGCAAACTCCCCGAAGGAGGAAAACTGCCTGGGAAGTTCCGCCCGGGGGAGCTTTTCGAACACGACCATCCGGTAGGAGTGAATTCCGGTGTTTACGCCCCTGTAAAAGGGGGAGTTGGCGCTCAGGGCCAAAAAGAGGGGTGCGTACTTTACGAAGTTGTTAAAGGCCCGAAGGGCCCAATCCTCGTCGGGAAAGCCCACGTGGAAGTGAATGCCGTAGATGTAAAAGTCGCGCAAAATGTGCTGAAACTCCTCCGCAAAGAGCTTGTAGCGGCGGTCGGCGTTTATCTTGGTTCCCTTTTCGGCCTTCGAGTAAAGCGTTCCGAGCCCCACCAGGTGAAAGCCGAGCTCTTGGGCCAGCGGTCGGAGGGCCTCCAAAAGTCTCCCCAAAAGGTCGGCAATTTGCCCTTCGTCCTCGGAGGGGGCGCTGACGACTTCCAACATCGACTGATAGACCTCCTTGTGGACGAAGGGTTTGAGGTCCTCGGGGAGGCGTTCGAAGAGTTCGGGAAAGGCGTCCTTTGGCTCGAGCGTTTCGCGGTCGAGAATTTGAAGTTCCCACTCGAGGCCGACCGTCAGGGGCTCGGAGCGCTTCCACCGCAGCGGTTCCATTTCACCAATTAACTTTAAAGGAAAAAGCCCGCGCGAAGCGCGGGGATTTGACCGATAATTCCATATTTCGTTATGAAACTGTGGCTCTTCGGTCTTTACGGAATAGTCGGCTCGACGGCGGTGGCGGGCGAAAGGGCAATCCGAAAGGGTCTGGCCGACACGACGGGGTTGGTCAGCGAACTTCCCGACTTTGAGAGGCTCAAGGATTACGCACCTTTAGAGTTCGAATTCGGAGGCCACGACATAAGGAGTCTCGACAAAAACCTCTATCAAATACTGGAGGAACACTGGGAACTCAATCAACACTTCGACTATCGAATCTTGCTCCGCCTCAGGGAGGACTTGGAAAAGATTAAGGCCAAAAAGGGGACGGCCGTCGGTTGCGGCGAAGGGGTTTTGGAGGAGCTAAAGCCCCTCCAAACGCTCGAGGACGAGGGTCTTACGCTGAGGGAGATTGCCGAGCGCGTTGAGGCCGACCTGGCCGAGTTTGCCGACGGGGAAACGGTGGCCGTAAACGTGGCCTCGACCGAGCCGAGGCCCGAATTCGACCCGGAGGTTCACGGAACCCTCGAAGGTTTTGAAAGGGCCCTGAGGGAAAACCGCACCGACAAGATAACCGCCTCGATGATTTACGCCTACGCGGCCCTCAAAAACGGCATTCCCTTTGCCAACTTTACGCCCAGCGTCGGCTCCGAAATTCCGGCCCTCAAGGAGTTGGCCCTGAAGGTGGGGGTTCCCCACGCCGGCAACGACGGAAAAACGGGCGAAACTTTGGTAAAGACGACGCTGGCCCCGATGTTCGCCTACCGAAACCTCGAGGTCCTCGGCTGGATGGGCTACAACATCCTCGGCGACCTCGACGGTAAGGTTTTGGCCCACGAGCAAAACAAGCGCAGCAAAATAGTTTCCAAGGACAAGGTCATCGGAAAAATTCTGGGCTACTACCCCTACACGATTACCGAGATTAACTACTTTCCTTCCCTTCAGGACAACAAGACGGCCTTCGACTTTGTCCACTTTCGGGGATTTTTGGGAACGAAGATGAAGTTTTACTTCGTTTGGGACGCCGTTGACGCCATAGTGGCCGCCCCCCTCGTTTTGGACATAGCCCGCTTTCTGCTTTTGGCCAAGAAGAAGGGGCAAAAGGGAGTCGTCAAGGAGCTGGCCTTCTTCTTCAAGTCGCCGATGGAAACCGAAGAGTACAACACCCACCGCCAGTTTGAAATGCTCAAAGATTGGTTCAACCGCCTGGTAGCGGCTTAAAAGTTCCCCTTCAGGGGTGCCTTTTTCAGCTTTTCCTCAATTCGGGGAAGGAGTTCCTTCAGGCGGCGGGAGCCGGCGCGGTAGCCCTCGGCGCCCAAAACGGCGACCGCCTCCTCGCCCTTCAAAACGGCCTCCCTTTTCGCCCTTAAAAATTTCGTCAGTTCTTCGGGGGAAACGCCGGCTCCGCCGGGCGGCGAGTCGGCGGCAATCGTCCAAACGACCTTTGCGCTTTCCGGGTCTCCGATTAGCAGGTTCCGACTTTTGGCGTACTCGACGCGGACCTCCAGCAGGGCCTCAACCCTTCCACTCGTGAGGAGTTTTTCGTAGCGTTTTTCGACCAAAAAGGTGGGGTCGGAGGGAAAGGGCGTCTCCAGCGGACGGCCCTCGAGGCGGTCGACCAATTCAACCGTCAGTCCCTGTTTGGAGTAAAGGAGGCGGTTTCCGACCTTTTTGAGGAGGTCGGCGCGGACCCTTCCCCTCAGGGGGGCGGAGAAGGGTTTTATCAGGGAGGGGACCACGAGGTTTTCCTTTACCGCCTTGAGGTAGCCGCGGAGGGGATACCAACCGAGGAGGTGAAATTCGTCCTCGACCGCCGGGAGGTTTAAAACTTCCGCCGCAACCCGCGCCTCCCTTATCAGCAGGTGTTCGGCCTTGGTGCCGGGGGCGCGGTAGAGGAAGGAGACTGTGTCCAAAAAGGCCCTTTCGCCCTTTTGCCGCAGCAGGGCAAAGACGCATCCGCAATAGTCCTGCCGCCAAATGCCCTTTTCGCGGACGAGGCGGTTCATCTCCTGAACGCCGCCGCCCTTGCGGTAGTCGAGGTGGAGGTAGCGAAGACCGTGGCGCTCCGCCAGCCGCAGCGAAACCTTTTTCAGCTGTTGCTGACTCTTTTTGGGCGACATCAACAAGGTGGTGGTAAAGGCGTCGCAGCCGAGCTCCTTGGCCTTCAGCACCGAACGCTCGAGCCTTTGGTCGAAGCAGACGACGCAGCGGGCCCCTTTCTCCGGTTCGTTTTCCAAACCTTTGACGCTATCTAACCAGCTCTCGGGGTCGTATTCGCCCTCCAGAAAGGTTATTCCGAGCATTTTGGCGGCCCGCTCGCTCTCTTTGAGCCGAAGCAGGTACTCCTCGTAGGGGTGAATGTTCGGGTCGTAGAAGAAGGCCACTATCTCGCTTTCGGGGTAGTCCTCCCTCAACCGTTTCAGGAAGTAGACGGCGTCGACGCCGCAGCAAACGTGGACCAAAATCCTTTTGGGCTTTTCCATTTTCGGGAAACATTAAAAGTTTTCCCGCCGGAAGGGAAGTTTCAACGGTTTAAGTCCCGAAGGCGGGAAAAAGGGACCGAAGAACCCGCCGGCGGGATTAGAATATCTTCTCCCGTTATGGGAGCGGTCGAAACGGTCGTGGTGATTGCGGCCCTGATTGCGGTCCTCGGAGGAATAACCGGCATTTTTGCGGCCCTTTTGGGCCACCTCCTCGACGAGGACTAAATCAAGGGGCGGGCCAGCCCAGGGCCAAACCCGCCATAAAGGCGGTTCCCAGCGGCAGGGCGTCCTCGTCGACGTCAAAGTAGGCGCTGTGGAGGGGGTGCACTATTCCCTTTTCCTCGTTTCTGATGCCCAGCCTGAAGTAGGCGCCCGGGACCTTTTTTAGGTAGTAGGCGAAGTCCTCGCCGCCGGTGCTGGGCCTCGGCAGACAGACGAAACTCTGGGGTCCGAAAAGCTTTTCGGCCACCCTTTGGCCGAATTCGGTGGCCCGGTCGTCGTTTACGACCGGCGGATAGCCCTCTTGGTATTCAAACTCGTAGGCGCCCCCGTAGGCGAGGGAGGTTCCCCAAACGGCCTTTTCGAGCCACTCGACGATTTTCTTCCTCAAAGTTTCGTCAAAAGTTCGGACCGTTCCCTCCATGTCGACCTCGTCGGGAATTTGGTTGGGTGCAAAACCGCCCCGGATTTTCCCTATCGTTATGACCGCCGGTTGGAAGGGGTCGACCTTGCGGCTGACGATGTGGTGGACCGAGTTTATGACCTGGGCCGCCATCAGTATCGGGTCGACGCCCATGTGAGGTTTGGAGGCGTGGGCCGACTTTCCTATCAGCCGGATTTTGAAAAAGTCGGCGGCCGCCATCATCGGCCCCTTTCTGGCCCCTATAGTTCCGGTGGGCAGTTCCGGATAAACGTGCTGGGCGAAGACGACCTCGAGGTCGTCGCAGACGCCCGCCTCGACCAGCGCCTTGGCCCCGCTGCAGGGGGGAAACTCCTCGCACGACTGGAATATAAGCTTTACCGGCCGCCGCAGGCGGTCGCGAAAGTCGACCAAAATCTTTGCCGCACCCAGGAGCATGGCCGTGTGGGCGTCGTGGCCGCAGGCGTGCATAACGCCCTTTTTTCTCGAGCGGTAGGGAACGGCGCTCTTTTCCTCTATGGGAAGGGCGTCGATGTCCGCCCGCAGGCCCACGGCCTTGCCCTTATTCCCTCCGGGAGGGAAAACGTAGGCGACCACCGATGGGGTGCCGCCCACGCCCTCGTAAACCTCGTCGACTCCTAAAGAGCGAAGGGTTTCGGCCACGAAGGCCGCCGTCTCGTTCTCTTCTCCCGGCAGTTCCGGATTTTGGTGCAGGTGCCGGCGCCAGCCAATTACCTCTTCCTTCAGCTCCAGCGCCGCCCCTTTTACCGCCTCCCAAAGCTCGGACATAGGTTAATAAAGGCTAAGCACCTTTCAAAGGGGGCGGTTATGAAAATGACCACCCCCTAAGGTTTACCCTTTAAACCTGAAATGGTCAAAAAGGTAACCGTCAGGACCCTCCTCAGGAAAAAGGAGAGGGGCGAAAAGATAACCATGGTTTCGACCTACGATTACCTGACCGCCAAGTTCTGCGAGGAGGTGGGCATAGACGCCGTTTTGGTCGGCGATTCGCTCGGCATGGTCTTTAAGGGCGAGGAAAACACGCTGGGCGTGACGCTGGAGGAAATCGTTTACCACTCGAAGGCGGTTCGCCGCGGCGCACCGACTCGTTTCGTAATAGCCGACATGCCCTTCGGTAGCTATCAGATTTCGGTCGAAAGGGCGGTCGAAAACGCCGTTAGGGTAATTAAGGAAACGGGCGTCGACGCCGTCAAGTTGGAGGGCGGGGAGGAGGTCGTTCCGATAGTCAAGAGGTTGGCCGAGGCGGGCGTTGCGGTGGTCGGACACCTGGGCTTTACCCCCCAAAAGGTCAAGGTTTTCGGCGGCGCCAAGGTGGTGGGAAGGGAGGAGCAGGAGCGCGACCGCGTTTTGAAGGAGGCGGCGTTGCTGGAGGCCGCCGGCGCCGTCATGCTCGTTTTGGAGGCCGTCCCCTCCGACCTGACCAAGGAGGTCAGCGAAAAACTCGACATTCCCGTAATAGGGATAGGGGCGGGTCCTTACGCCGACGGTCAGGTCTTGGTCTTCCACGACCTGGTCGGACTGGTGGAGGAAATAAAGCCAAAGTTTGTAAAGAGATACTTGCAGGGGGCAAAATTGTTCAAAGAGGCCCTCAGGGCCTACAAGGAGGAGGTCGAAAAGGGGCTCTTCCCCTCGGAGGAGCACAGTTATGACGGATAACATAACCGACAAGGTTTTGAAGTTGCTGGCCAAGCTCGGCGTCCTTTCGACCGCCCAGGCCGAGCGTTTGGTAAAGGAGGTTCCCGAAGGGGAGGACGTCGTCGACTACCTGGTTAGGAGGGGCCACCTCGACGAGGCCAAGTTTCTCCAACTCGTCTCGCGCCACTTCGGGCTGGAGACGCGCTCCTTTGTGGACTTTTCGAAACTCGACCCCGAGCTCCTCAACAAGGTTTCCCACGAGCTTCTACTGCGTTATCGCATCCTCCCCCTTGAGTTCGACAGGGAAAGGGGCATCCTCAAGGTCCTGACCGTAAACCCCTTCGACACCAACCGGTTAAACACCTTCAAGTTCCTCTTTAAGGCGGCGAAGGTCGTCCCCACCGTGGTTCCCGTTTCGGTGATGGACGAGCTCTTGGCCAAGTTGGAAGAAAGGGAGGGCAGCGTCGTCGAGGAAATCGTTTCGCAGCTGGGCGAGGAGGAGGTCGAGCACGAAAAGCTGGAGGAAATCGACTGGGAGGACGCCCTCAAGGCGGCCGAAACGGAGGCGCCGATAATAAAGCTCGTCAACGCGATAATCTACGAGGCGGTAAAGAGGGGCGCCTCCGACGTTCACATCGAGCCGCAGGAAAAGGAACTGCTGGTTCGCTTTCGCATCGACGGAATATTGAGAATTTTCCAGCGCCTGCCGGCCCGCATTAAGGACGCCGTGGTGGCCCGCATAAAGATAATGGCAAACCTCGACATTTCCGAGCGGCGAAAGCCCCAGGACGGCCGCATTCGCCTCGTCATAAAGGGTAAAAAGGTCGACCTGAGGGTTTCGACCCTCCCCACCATTTACGGTGAGAAGGTCGTAATGCGGATTCAGGAGGCGGAAAAGTACCTCTCTTTCCGCCTCGAGGACCTCGGCTTTGAGGCCGACAACCTCTTTTTGTTCCGCCACCACATTTGGCAACCCTGGGGGATGATTTTGGTTACCGGTCCCACCGGTTCGGGTAAGACGACGACCCTCTACACGGCCCTTCAGGAGAGGAACTCCCCCGAGGTGAACATCATGACCGCCGAGGACCCCGTCGAGGTCGCCATTCCCGGAATAAACCAGGTTCAGATTAACGAAAGAATCGGTCTGACCTTTGCCGTCGTCCTGAGGGCCTTTCTGAGGCAGGACCCCGACATAATCCTGGTGGGCGAGATTAGGGACCTGGAGACGGCCGAAATCGCAATAAAGGCGGCCCTGACCGGTCACCTGGTGTTTTCCACCCTCCACACCAACGACGCCCCCTCGACGACCACCCGTTTGGTCGACATGGGCGTCGAACCCTTTTTGGTCGGAACCTCGCTCAACCTCGTGGTGGCCCAAAGGCTCGTTCGCAAGCTGTGTCCCAAGTGCAAACGACCGGCCAAGGAGGTTTACCCGCCCGAATACTACGCCGACCTTGAAGAGCAGGTAAAAAACGCCGTCCGGAGGGTGATAGAGAACCTCCACCGCCGCCTCTCGAAGGAAAAGGACCCCAAAAAGAGGGAAAAGGTGGTCGAGGCGATTAAGGAGTATCAAAAACTCTACTCGGAGGGACTGCAAATCTACACCGAAAACCCCAACGGTTGCGAGTTTTGCAACAACACCGGCTACAAAGGCCGAATGGCCGTCCACGAACTGCTGGAGGTTACCGAGCCGATTAAGCGGCTAATCCTAAAGGGCGCCAACGCCGAGGAGATAAAAGTGGAGGCGATAAACGAGGGAATGCGGACCCTCTACGAGGACGGATTGGTAAAAATCGGCAAAGGTCTGACCTCCATAGAGGAGGTCAAACGCGTTTTGGTGGCCGACTAGACCTCTATGGGGTCGTCGCGGTGGACCTTCCAAACCTTGTTGAAAAACTTTTGCTCGTTTCTCAGTAGCTCCTCCGGCGTTTGCTCCACCAACCGGCGGGCCCACTCCTCGATTTTCCTGCCCACCTCCTCGCCGAAGCGCTCGATGACCTGCCGCCGGTAGTCGGCCGCCGTGTAGGTCCTTCCCCCGACGAAGGGCTTTCCCTCCTTTGCCGCCAGCTTAAACAGCTCAAAGGTCTTCCAATCCAGCGTTTCCTTTTGCGAACCGTATTCGGGCGCCAGCTTCTCCGCCTCCTCCTCCTTGCCCTGGCGCTTGAGCCGGTGAAGGTTTTTAAAAATCGCGTACTTTACCGCCTCGGCCACCCCTATCGCCTCGGCCAGCTCCTCCGGGTAGCCCAGCCGCAGGGCCCTGAACTTTTGAAGCGCCGCCATTTTCGGAAAGCGGTTTACCTTTACGCCCATAGTGGGGTTTAAATTTCAAACCCTTTATAGTTGCTTTCAATGGCGCGGGCGCTCCTCCTTTTGACACTCGCCCTTTTGACCTTTGCGGGCGACTTGCGGGAAACGCTATACCGCCTCGCGGTAAAGTATCAAAGCGACGGAAACTTCGTTACGGCCCTCGAACTTTTTACCTTCTTGGGAAACTACTCCGACGCTCCCCGAAGGCGGCTCGAAGTTTACCGCTTCTTTCTCCCGCGGCGGTTTGAAACCAAAGAGGAACCCCTCATCCGCGTCGCCTACGCCTCCCGCTGGAGGGAGGTCGGCATCCGCTGCCCCGACCGAACCGTACGCGTCTCCTACGAAGGCGGCAAGCTTAGGGCCGGAAGGAGGACCTTCGACCGCCTCCTTTTGGAGGTCGAAAAGGGGTGTTCCCTCTCGGCGGACGGAAGTTTTCTGACCGACCTGCCGGCGAAAGCGAAGGTCGAACTTCTGACCTACCGGGGGAGGTCGCTGCTGGTTTTGCACCTGCCGCTGGAGCTTTACCTCGAGGGGGTCCTGCCGGGGGAGGTTTACGCCTCCTGGCCCGAGGAGGTGCTTAAGGCCCAGGCTGTGGCCGCCCGAACTTACGCCCTCTTTAACGCCGCCCGCGCCCGCGCCGAGGGAAAACCCTTCGACCTCACGGCCACCGTAGCCCATCAGGTCTTCGTCGGACTGTCGCGCCGGTTTGAAAGCGTTCGGCGGGCCGTCGAGCAAACCCGCGGCCTGGTTTTGACCTACGGCGGCGGCCTCATCTACGCCATGTACCACTCCAACGCCGGCGGCTGCACCAACTCCTTCGAGGACCTCTTCGGACTTCCCCTTCCCTACCTTCCTTCGGTAAAGGAGCCCTGCGAGGTCGAAAGGCTCCGCTGGGGCCGCTGGGAGAGGAAACTCTCCGCCGAAAGGTTAAAAAGGCTCCTTTCCGAACTCGGGACGGAGGGAAGGGTTTTAGACCTTTCGGTGGAGAGGGGAGTTTGCGGCCGCGGTCGGAAACTGGTTTTTTTCCTCGAAGGGGGAAGGAGGCTCGAACTGCCGCTGACCTTCTTCGCGAGACTGAAACTTAAAATTCCCTCCGACTGGTTTTACCCCAAAGGCGGGCTGAGGCTCGAGGGAAGGGGCTTTGGCCACGGCCTGGGAATGAGCCAGTGGGGCGCCTACTGCCTGGCCAAAAAGGGTTGGAGCTTCGACCGCATTCTTAAGCTCTACTACGGTCCCGCCGAGCTGAAAAAGCTTTACTGAGGAAAAAAGCCCGCCGCCGGAGGCGGCGGGAGTTTGTCCTACTCGAATTCCTTGGTAATCCACATCCTCTTTATGGCGTTGGGAATGGGAATGTTTTCGTTCCAAACGCCGAGCATCTGCTTGAAGCGTATGGCGTTGGCGACGCACTTTGCGCCGACGGTGTTGTTAAAGAAGACGTAGGTGGGTTTACCGCCGTAGATTTTCTTGACCTTCCGGAGGATTTCCTCCAATTCCTCGTCCGTGTAGAGGTAGTCGTAGAGTCTTTTGGGATTGCGACCGTGGAGGCGAACGTAGTTGATTTCGCCGGTGGAAACCCAGGGACCGACCGCCCAGCCCAGCTCCTTTGGTGCGTCGATGTTTACTACGGTTATGTTCCTCTCGTCGAGCCAACGCCAAAATTCGCGGTTGTGCCAGCTTTTGTTTCTCAATTCAAACGCCTGAACGAAGTCCGCAAAGTCGTAGTGGAGCTTTTCCAGGTAGTTCCAGTTTTCCTCGCTCATTCCGAAACTTTCGGGAAACTGAAAGAGTATCGCTATCAGGTTGCCCTTTTCCACTATCGGTTCTATGCCCTTTACGAAGTGTTCGACGTCCTTTTCGGTGTACTCGCGGCGGTGGGTAAACTTCTGGTGGGCCTTTACCGAAAACTTCAGGTGGGGGGCCTTTGCCACCAAGGAGGCGGTAACGCTGCGGGAGGGAAACTTGTAAAAGCTGAAGTTGAGCTCGACGACGGAAAAGTACTTTTTGTAGTGCTCGAGCCAAAGCTCTTTGGGCAGTCGCTGGGGGTAAAAGACCCCCCTCCACTCGGGATAGGAAAAGCCGCTGCAGCCGACGTAAATTTTGAGCTGGGGCATCGGAAGAAACGAAATTATCCCCCGAAGGGGTTTCGTGAGTAAAAACTCTTACTTATGTCGCTCGAAAGCGTTGCCCTCATATCGGGAAGTTCCCACCCGGCCCTGAGCCGCAAAATTTCGGAAATTTTGGGCGTTCCGCTGACCGACACGCTGGTTACGCGCTTTTCCGACGGGGAAATCCGCGTTCAGATTAACGAGAGCGTCCGACAAAAGCGGGTTTTCATAATTCAGAGCCTCCACCGACCCGCCAACGACCACATTATGGAAATGCTCCTGCTGGCCGACGCGGCCCTCAGGGCCTCGGCCGCCGAGATAAACCTCGTCGTTCCCTACTACGCCTACGCCCGCCAGGACCGAAAGGACAGGCCGCGCGTTCCGATAAGCGCCAAGGTTTTGGCCAATTTGATGGAGAGCGTCGGCGCCGACCGCGTTATCGTCGTCGACCTGCACGCGGAGCAAATTCAGGGCTTTTTCAACGTTCCGGTCGAGCACATAACGGCCCTGCCCCTCTTTGCCGAATACCTGAAAAGTTTGAACCTCGAAGACCTGGTCGTGGTCTCGCCCGACGCGGGGGGCGCCAAGAGGGCCGACAAGCTGGCCAAGAAGCTCGGCGCCGAATTGGCGATTATTTACAAGATGCGCCCGCGGCCCAACGCCGTCGAGGTCTTCGACGTTATAGGCAACGTCGAGGGCAAAAACTGCGTTATCGTGGACGACATCGTCGACACCGCGGGAACGCTGGTGGCGGCGGCCGAAATGCTCCTCAAGAAGGGGGCAAAGAGCGTTCGCGCCTGCATCACCCACGGCGTCCTGTCGGGCCCGGCGGTCGAGAGGATTAACAACTCGAAACTGACGGAGCTGGTTTTGACCGACACGATACCGACCGACGACAAACCGATAAAGGTCAAGAAGGTCCTTTCGGTGGCGCCGATAATGGCGGAGGTCATCCGCCGCGTGGTGGAGGGCAAGCCCCTCTCGATACTCTTTGAGTAGTTTTTTTCTTGCCCCTTCGGGGGTTTTCCGTAAACTTTAAATTCCGTAAACTTTACGGGTTTGCCGGAAAACCTTTCCCTGCGAAGGGGCGGTTTCCGGAAAGTAGCCCGAAAGGAGGAGGTAAAGGGCGATGAGAAGGATACCGCTCAAGGCCATTCCCAGAAAAATAGGTCGAAAGAGCGAGCTCAAGCGCATGCGCAAAGAGGGTTGGCTCCCGGCCGAGGTTTACGGTAAAGGGGTCGAAAACCTCCACGTTTACATATCCAAAAAGGACTTTGAGAAGCTTCCCCACGGTGAGGCCTTTTTGATAAACCTCGAGGTGGAGGGAGAAAAGGAACCCCGCGTTTGCATTCTGAAGGAAGTTCAGACCGACTGGACGGGAACCAATCCCATTCACGTCGACCTGCAGGACCTGACGCACACGGCCGAAATCGAGGCCGAAATTCCCGTCCAAATCGTCGGAACGCCCAAGGGTCTCGAAAAGGGCGGAACGCTCGAACTGGCCATGCACACCATTACCGTTAAGGCCCCGCCGGCCAAGCTGCCGGAGGTCATTCAGGTCGACGTTTCCGACCTCGACGTCGGCGACGTTCTCTACGTGAGGGACCTGCCGGTTCCCGAGGGAACGAAGATTATGGACAACCCCGACGAGGTCGTCGTGGTTATCCTCGAACCCGAAGAGGAGCAGGCGGAGGGCGAGGGCGAAGCGGCCGAGGGGGAAACTTCCTCCTGACCGCCCTCCCTTGACGCCTTCGACCCTTTTGCTTAAAATTACTTTTTCGGTTAATCCTTCGGCCAGCCGGAGTGGCGGAACTGGCAGACGCGCCGGACTCAGGATCCGGTGCCCGTTAAGGGCGTGCGGGTTCGACTCCCGCCTCCGGCACCATCTTCGGTTTCAAGAGGTTTCGGAGCAGTCCGTAATGGAAAATCAAAGGGATTGGTTTCACCTGCTTGCGGTCGGATACGCGGTCACCCTCTTCGTGGTCGGATTGATTTTGATGCTTTGGCCCAAGAAGGGGAAAAAGAAAGACCGCTAACTTCGGAAGAACAAACTATGGTCGAAAAAAAGAGGGACACGATTGCCGCAATAGCAACGCCCTACGGCGAGAGCGCCATAGGCGTTTTGCGCCTCAGCGGGCCCGACACCCTCGAAATTTTGAAAAAGGTCTTTAGGGGCCGCTCGGGGAGGCTAAAGCCGCGCTTTGCCCACTACGGTCTGATAGTGGACGAAGGGGGCGAGCCGATAGACGAGGCGGTGGTCGTCTACTACAAGGGACCCCACTCTTATACCGGCGAGGACATGGCCGAAATCAGCGTCCACGGCAACCCGATAATTCTGAAAAAGGTTTTGGAAAGGCTCCTCTCGGCGGGGGCCCGGTTGGCCGAGCCCGGCGAGTTTACCAAGCGCGCCTTTTTAAACGGAAAGCTCGACCTGACTCAGGCGGAGGCGGTCGCCGAACTGATATCGGCCAAGACCGACCTGGCCCGCCGGTTGGCCCTCAATCAGCTCAGGGGTGCCCTCTCGAAGGAGATTAAACCTTTAAGGGACGAACTTCTCACCCTCCACGCGTTGGTCGAAAGTTCGATAGAGTTCGAAGAGGAGGACATCCCCACCATCGAAAGGGAGGAGCTAAAGGGGCGCCTCGAAAGGATACTAGAGAGGGTAAACCGCCTTTTGGAGACGGCGAAGGCGGGAAAGTACCTTCGCCGGGGTCTGAAGTTGGCCATAGTCGGCCGGCCCAACGTGGGAAAGTCTTCGCTCTTTAACAAACTGCTGGGCCAAGAAAGGGCCATAGTGACCTCGGTGGAGGGAACGACGCGCGACTACCTGGAGGAGACCCTGAGCCTCGGAGGAGTGCCCATAAGGCTGGTCGACACGGCCGGCATCCGCAAGGCGACCGACGAGGTGGAGAAAATCGGCATCGAGCGCTCCCTGCGCCAGCTGGAGGAGGCGGACCTCGTTTTGTTCGTTTTGGACGCCTCGGCCCAAGGGCTCACTCCCGAAGAGCTGGAGCTGGCGGAAAAAATCGCCCGTTTGAACAAGCCGGTTTTGGTCGTTTTGAACAAGGCCGACCTCGGCCGCCGCCTGGAGCTTCCCGAAAACTTTCCCCTTAAAGGGGTTCCGACGCTGGCCGTTTCGGCCAAAACGGGTGAGGGAATAGAGGAGCTCAAGGACCGCATTTTGGAGGAGGCGGGTCTCAAGGGCGCCGCCGAAGGCGGCCAAATTTACGTTTCGGTTCGCCACGGTGAACTTTTGAGGCGGGCCAAGGCGGCGCTCGAAAACGCCCTCGAATACCTGCGTTCCGACTTTTACTCGCCGGAGATTTTGATGCTCGACCTGAGGGAGGCCACCGACGCCCTCGGCGAAATCGTGGGCGAGGTGACCACCGAGGACGTTTTGGGACAAATCTTTTCCACTTTTTGCATCGGAAAGTAAGGAGGTTGAACCGATGGCGGAGGAACTCAAGAAGGAAACCGCCGGAGTTGAGGAGGTAAAGGAGACCCAAAAGGAGGAGCAAAAGGTTCAGCAAACCCCCGCCGAGGAAACCAAGGAAACCCAAACCGAAGGCGGGGAGGAAAAGAAAAAGCCCACCCTTCAGCTCAACTACACCTATCCGGTTCTGGTGGAAAAGACGCTGGCCGAGCTTCAGAAAATCGGAAAGGAGCTCGGCCTCTCGAAGGTAAAGGGGCTTAAAAAGGGCGAGCTGATTAAAAAGATTTTGGAAAAGGAGGCCGAGCGCCACGGTTTGCGCTTCGTCGAAGGGGTTTTGGACATCCGGCCGGAGGGCTACGGTTTTCTCCGCTACGCGGAAAACTACTACGCCCCTTCGCCCCAGGACACCTACGTTCCGCCCAATCTGATTAAAAAGTTGGGTCTGCGGCCGGGCGACGAGATAGTGGGCTTTGCCCGCCCGCCGAGGGAAAACGAGAAGTATCAGGCCCTGATACGGGTGGAGGCGGTTAACGGCATTCCGCCCTACGAGGCCAAAAAGCGCCCGCTGTTTGAAAAGCTGACGCCCTACCACCCGACCGAACGCTTCAACCTCGAATACGACCCTTCGGAGCTTTCGACGCGCGTCGTCAGCCTCATAGCCCCCATCGGAAAGGGTCAGAGGGGTCTGATAGTGGCGCCGCCGAAGGCGGGTAAGACGACCCTTTTGCAAAAGATTGCGACCGCCATTATCAAAAACCACCCCGAGGTTCACCTGATGATTTTGCTAATCGACGAGCGGCCCGAAGAGGTGACCGAGATGAAGAGAATCGTGGGCGACGGGGCCGAGGTCATAGCCTCCACCTTCGACGAGCCGCCCGAAAAGCACATGCACGTGGCCGAACTGATGATAGAGCGGGCAAAGCGAATGGTCGAAATGGGTAAGGACGTGGTCATTCTCCTCGACTCGCTGACGAGGCTCACGCGCGCGTCCAACGCCGTAACGCCGCCAACCGGCCGCGTCCTTTCGGGCGGTATCGAGGCCAACGCCTTCCTGCGGCCGAAGAAGTTCTTCGGTGCGGCCCGAAACATCGAAAACGGGGGCAGTTTGACCATTTTGGCCACGGCCCTCATAGAGACCGGTTCGAGGATGGACGACGTTATTTACGAGGAGTTCAAGGGAACGGGTAACATGGAAATCCACCTCGACCGCCGCCTCTACGAAAGGAGGGTCTTTCCCGCCATCAACATCGAAAAGTCGGGAACGAGGAAGGAGGAACTCCTACTCGAACCCTGGGAGCTTCAAAAGATTTGGGTCCTCAGGAAGTTCCTGTCGACGATGGACCCGGTGGAGGCGATGGAGTTTCTCCTCGACAAACTCAGAAAGTTCAAAACCAACCGCGACTTCCTCAAGGCGATGAACGCCTGAGGTTTTCCTTTTCTCTCCCCTTTTCCTCAAAGAGTTTCAAAACGGGACTCTCGGCCACTTGTTTTTCCAACTTCTCCTTGGCCCTCAAAAGTTCGTCGTTTTTAAGTCCGTAGGAAAGGGTGTAGAGAACCTCCCAGTGGGCGGACAGGTGGTCGGCCAACTTCACCAGCGAGCCGAAAATCGGATAGGCCTCCTTCGAGGGGAGCAACTCTTCGAGAGAGGAAAACCCCTTCAGGGTAAGGTCGGCGGTCACTATTCGGTCGGTAAACTCGCTCTCGACGGGCGGCCTTAGGCCCAAAAAGACGCGAAGTTCCCGCGCCAGGTAGGGGGGAAGCAGGGGCAGGAGCTCCTCCTCCAGTCCCTCGACCTCCAGGCGGCGTATCTCCTCCTTTCCGAGGACCTCTTTGAGGGGGCTGATGATGTCGCGGGTTACTATTTCGGGAAGGTCGTGAAAGAGGGCCGCAAAGGCGGTGGCGTAAAAGGTTCTCTCCGAAACGGGAAAGCCCGAGGCCTCGAGCTTCGACAGAAGCAGGTAGACGACCGTAAAGACCGTAAAGAGGTGGCCCATAACGCTCGTTTGGGGTATCCGCTCGAGGGCTATCCACCTCTTTTGAAAGCGAAGTTTCCCGCACAGGTTTACGAAGCCGTAGAGTTTCCTCTTTAGGAGAAAGCGCTGGATGCCTATAAGGTGGTGAAAGTCCTCGAGGGTGTTTTCTATCTCCTCCCTCGTTCGCTCTATTCCCCAAAGCTCCCTCGCCACGGGGTAGATGAACTGAAATTCCCAATAGGTGGGAACGAAGTGGGCGGCCCCGACCAGGTGCTTCTCAAAGGAGCGGAAACCCTCGTCGGAAAAGTACCTTTCGAAGTTTTCCCGCAGGGCGGGGGAAACCCTTTTTAGGGCCTCCCCGTAGTGGTCGAGAAGGTATTCGTTGACCTTTTGGCGTCGGCTCTTTACCACCTTGTGAAACACGCGGGGTTTGAGGTCGGTAAGGAGGGCCCTCTCGAGGGCCTCAAAGACGAGGCCCTCGATGAGGCCGCGCCAGTCGACCCTCTTGCCCCTTTCGACCTCCTCTATCTTGGCAAAGAGAAAGGCCACTATCGCCTTGTGGCCCTGCTTGTCGAGTTCGGTTATGTCAAAGGGGCGGGGGTGGTCGTTCCACCGCCTTATGGTGGCCAGCTTAAAAAGGGCGTCGGCGAAGGGTTTCAGAAAAGAAAGGAGCTCCATCGGTAGCAAATCTTAGTCCGCCAGTTGCCACGCGCGGTAGGAACTGCGCACCCAGCGGCCCGCAAAGACGAACTTAAAGCCCGCCTCGCGGGCCAGCTCCTCCACCTTTTTAAATTCCTCCTCCGAATACTCCTTTACGACCGGCATTTGGCGTTTGGTCGGTTGCAGGTATTGGCCGACGGTGAGGACCTCGCAGCCGGCCTCTTTCAGGTCGTCGAAGGCCCTCCTCAGGTCGTCCCAGGTTTCGCCGAGGCCCACCATAATTCCGCTTTTGGTCCGGACGGAGGGAAAGTTTTCCTTTGCAAACTTTAAAAGTTTGAGGGTCCACTCGTAACGACCCCCGGGGCGGACGGTCGGATAGAGCCTTTTGACCGTTTCGAGGTTTACGGCAAAGACGAAGGGTTCCTCTTTGAGGACGAGCGCCGCCGACTCGGTCCGGCCGCGGAAGTCGGGCGTTAGGACCTCGACCTTGACGGAGGGAAGGGAGCTCTTTAGCTCCCGCACGCAGGCGGCAAAGTGGGACGCGCCCCCGTCGGGAAGGTCGTCGCGCGTTACGGAGGTGATTACGGCGTAGCGGATTCCCAGTTTTTTAACGGCCTCGGCGAGGCGGCGCGGCTCGTCGGGGTCGGGGGGTCGGACGGGTCCGGTTCTTACCGAGCAGTAGCGGCAGTTTCGCGTGCAGGCGTCGCCGAGGATTAAAAAGGTTGCGGTTTTTTTGGAAAAGCACTCCCCTATGTTGGGACACTTGCTTTCCTCGCAGACGGTGTGGAGGCGGCCCCTTCGGAGGACCCTCTTTACCTCCGAAAGGAGCGAAAGCCTTACGACCTTCTTGTTCCGAACGAGTTTTTCCATCGTTCAGGACGGGGAGTTTAAGGGAGGAAAACCCCGGGCAGGGTCAGGAGATTTTGGCCATGACCTCCTCGGGAATTTCGAAGTTGGAAATGACCTGGGAAACGTCGTCGTGGTCCTCGAGGGCGGTCAGGAGCTTCAGGAGTTTTTGGGCCTCCTCGGGGTTTTCGACGCGGACGGTGGTGGTGGGTATGTAGGAGAGTTCGGCCTTTTCGACGGGAACGCCGAGCTTTTCGAGGTTTTCCTTGACCTCGTAGAGTTCCTCGGGGGCGGCGTAAACGACGTGAACCTCCTCGCCGGGTTGGACGTCCTCGGCGCCGGCCTCTATGGCCTTTTCGAGGACGGTCTCCTCGTCGACCTCGGAGGCGGGAACCTCTATTACCCCTTTGCGGTCAAAGAGGAAGGATACGCTCCCGCTGGTTCCCAGCTTTCCGCCGTGCTTGGAGAAGATGTTTCGGATTTCGGCGACCGTGCGGTTTTTGTTGTCGGTTTGGGCCACGACCATTATGGCGACGCCGCCGGGTCCGTAGCCCTCGTAGACGACCTCCTCTATGGCCTCGCCGGCGATGAGGCCGGCCCCCTTCTTAATGGCGTATTCGATTTTTTCGGCCGGCATTTTGGCCTTCTTGGCCCGCTCTATGGCCTGCCTCAGGCGCGGGTTGTGGTCGGGATTGGGCCCGCCCAACCGCGCCGCTATCATTATCTCCTTGGCCAGCTTGGAAAAGAGTTTGCCCTTTTGGGCGTCGAGCTTGGCCTTCTTGTGCTTAATCTGCGCCCAGTGGCTGTGTCCCGCCATAAGGCTAAAATTCTAATCCCGGCCCGAAGGGCCGGCCCTTACGCCGAAAGGAAAGAAAAACTTTCGCTCTTTCAAGCGCTTTTTTCCGCTCCCGGGCGTCGGCGCCCGCCCTTTTTAAATCCCTTCAGCGTGTTTCAAAAAACTTTTTACCCTTTCGGAGGAAAGGGGAAGGTTTGAAACGCGAGGGGGCGCTCTTTGGCGCTTCAAACCTTTAGGGGTCGACGCGAGGTCGGCCGCCTTTCGGAGGGGGAAACGGGGTTTTTAACCCGACTCTCGGGAAGTTGAGACCGGACTTTTTTGACCTTTTTAGGGTAGTCGCCGTTATGGTTTCCCGAAAGGTGAGTTTCTAATTTCAAAGGGTGCTATGAAAGCGGTTGCAAAGCACTGGCACGTAATCGACGAGGAGCAAAAGAGGGTTCAGTGCGACCTTTGCCCGCACCACTGCAAGCTCAAGGACGGTCAATACGGCATTTGCGGCGTTCGCAAGAACGAGGGCGGAAAGCTGGTTACTTTCACCTACGGAACGCTGATTTCGGCGGCGGTCGACCCGATAGAGAAAAAGCCGCTTTATCACTTCCTGCCGGGGCACCTGACGTTTACGATTGCAACGCCGGGTTGTAACTTCAAGTGCCTCGGTTGCCAAAACTGGGAAATTTCGCAGGTTCCTCCGAAGGTGGCCGAGAAGACGCCGATATTCATAGAAACCTTCGTTCCGCCCGAGGCGGTGGTCCGCAAGGCGATAGAGACGGGCTGCAAGAGCATCTCCTTCTCCTACACCGAGCCGACTATTTACTTCGAATACATGCTCGACGTTGCCCGAGAGGCCAAAAAGGCGGGTCTCTACACCGTGGTCGTTTCCAACGCCTACATCGAGGAAAAGCCGCTGGAGGAGCTTCTTGAGGTTATCGACGCCTTCGCCTACGACCTGAAGTTTTTCTCCGACGAGGCCTACCGGAAGTATTCCAAGGGAAGGCTGGAGCCGGTTCTCAAGGCGATTAAGAAGACCTTCGAGGCCCAAAAGTGGATTGAGATAACGACGCTTTTGGTTCCCAAGTACCTGGACGAAAAGCAAATCGAGCAAATTGCCGAGTGGATTAGGGACGAGCTTGCCCCCTGGGTGCCGTGGCACGTGAGCCGCTTCTTCCCCCACTACAAGGCCCAGGACCTTCCCCCTACGCCGATGGAGATGATTGAATACGCCGTTCGCGTCGGTAAGGAAAAGGGCCTCTACTACGTTTACGCCGGAAACATTCCCCACACCGATTGGGAAAACACCTACTGTCCCGACTGCGGAGAGCTTCTCATCGAGCGCTTCGGCTACACCCTCAGGCGCTACAACCTCAAACCGGGCGGCTACTGCCCCAGGTGCGGCAGAAAGATAGAGGGCGTTTTCGAGTAAGGGTCCCGCCCCTTTTCCTTACCCCTCTCGGGTCTTTTTTCCTTACCCTTTCCCTTTGGGGGAAATGGACTTGCACGAACCTAAGAAGGTTTTGCTCCTTACCGAGAAACCCTCCCAGGCCAAGGACTTTGCGCGGGCCCTCGGCGGTTGCGTCAAAAAGGAGGGTTATTACGACTGCGGGAAGTTTTTAATCTCGTGGGCCCTGGGTCACCTGTTTGAGGTCGACGACTCGATAGTTCCGAGGAGGTGGTCCCTTCAAACCCTTCCCCTCTTTCCGTCCGAGTTCAGGAGAAAGCTCCGCCGCGGCGCCGGCAAGCAGTTTAAGGTCCTGAAGGAGCTTTTAAAGCGCGTCGACGCCGTCGTCGTGGCCACCGACCCGGGCCGCGAGGGCGAACTCATCGCCCGCGAGGTTTTGGAGGAGGCGGGCTGGAGGCGCTGGGACCGGACCTACCGCTTTTGGACTTCCGAGGCGCTAACGCCCGAGGTGGTCAAAAAGAGGCTGAAGGAGCTGAGGCCCGCCTCCGCCTTCGACGGGCTCTACTACTCGGCCCTGGCCCGCCAACACGCCGACTGGATTGTGGGGGTCAACCTGACGAGGTTGGTTTCCCTGAAGGCAAAGGACCGCTCCGTGTGGTCGGTGGGAAGGGTCCAAACGCCGACGCTGAAAATCCTCGTCGACCGCGAGAGGGAAGTTCGGAACTTCGTCTCCGAGGAGTACTTCGTAATAAAGGCGACCTTCGAAAAGGGGCGTTTCCGCTACGAGGGAACCCTTTTGAGGGAGAGGCCCAAAAACCTCGACCTTCCGGAGGAGGAGGAAGGGGAGGAGTGAACCGGCCTCAGTCGGCGACCCTCTTTTTCCCCAGGAGGTCCCACAGCCTATCAAAGACCTCTTGGGGAGAAACGGAAAAGCGGCAGGCGTAGGTGCCGGTTTTGCAAACTTTGGGATTGGGCTTGCAGGGGTGGCAGTCGAGGTTTCGGGGAACGAGGTAGACGCCGCTTCGCGGGTAAAAGCCGTAGTAGGGGTCGGTGGCGCAGTAGACCGTCAAAACGGGCGTTTGAACCGCCTCGGCCGCGTGGACGGGGGCGCTGTCGTTGGCCAAAACGGCCTCGGCGGCGGCTATCAGGTGAACGAACTCCCGCACCGAAGTTTTCCCCGTCAGGTTCCAAACGCCCTCGGCGGAACCCAAGGAGGCCAAAACCTCTTCGGCCGCCCGCCGGTCGGCCGCCGAGCCCGAAAGCACGACCCCGACGCCCCTTTTTAAAAGCTTTCGGACGACCTCGGCGAAGTTTTCGGGCGCCCACCGCTTGGGCTCGAAGTTGGCGCCCGGCGAGACCAGGACGAAACGCGGAGGAAGGCCGAAGCGCTCCCTTACCTTCCTCAAAAGGTCGGCGTCGACGGGAAGGCGCAGGCGGTCGCCGTAGACGCGAAGGCCGACGGCCCGAAGGAGTTGGTGGTTTCTCTCAACCTCGTGGAGTCCCCAGCGGTGGGGAACCCGGTCGGTGTAGAGGAAAGAGAGCTCCGCCCGGTCGAAGCCGACCCGCCTTTTTGCCCCCGTCATAAAGAGGGCCAGGGAGGTCCGCGCCCCCCTTTGGAGGCCGAAGGCCAAATCCGCCCCCCTGGCGGCCCTTACGGCCTCCAGCGTCCCCCTGAGGGTCTTTTCGAGGGGAAGGACCTCCAGGTTGGGGTGGAAACCCCTTAAAAGTTCGACCGCAAAGGGGCGGGCCACCAGTAATACCTTTGCCGAGGGGAGGTTTCGAAGGAGGTTGTCCAAGAAGTTGGTGGCCAGAATGAGGTCGCCCAAAAAGGCCGACTGCCAAACTACGACCTTCACCGGGTCTAAATTATCCCGAGTTCCCTCAGATGGGGATTGAAACGCCTCTCTCTCCCCAAGGTGGTCGTCTCGTAGTGGCCGGTTACGACCCGCGTTCGGTCGTCGAACTCTTCGAAAATCCTCCTGAGGGAGCGACGGAGCTCCTCCAAGTTTCCGCCGGGCAGGTCCCAGCGGCCCACCCCTCCGCGAAAGAGGAGGTCTCCCGCTATTAAGAGGTCCAAATCGGGAACCGAGTAGACGACGCTACCGGGACTGTGGCCGGGCGTTTCGAGCACCTCCACCGTCAGGGAACCCACCGCGAAGCGGTCCCCCTCCTTTAAAAAGAGGTCGACGGGCGGGGGCACTTCGGCGTCCAGGTAGGCGGCAAAGCCGGGCCAAAGCTCGTTTTCGAGCAAAAAGCGGTCGGCCGAATGGACGGCCAAAAAGGCGTCGGGAAAGAGGCGCTTCAGGCGGGCGGCGTGGGCAAAGTGGTCCACGTGTCCGTGGGTCAGGAAAATCCCCTTCAGGTCGAGGCCTCGGTCCCTCAAAAAGGAGGCGATTCTTTCGGCCTCCCCTCCCGGGTCGAAGACGAAGGCCTCGCCGCCGGAGTGGAGGACGGTGGAGTTTACCCTCAGGGGACCGACGGAAAAGACTTGAAAACCCTCCATCGGACGAGAGTTTTAAAATATACCTCTTCGGTTTGAGGAAAGAAGCAACGGGAGGAGACGAAAATGGCCGAAAAGAAGGAGAGGGCTTGGCACGAAAAGAGGCGCGAACTGGTCGGCATCGTCGTAAGCGACAAGATGGACAAGACGGTCGTCGTTAAGGTCGACCGTAAGTTTCCCCACCCCCTTTACGGAAAAACCGTCGTAAAGAGCAAAAAGTATCACGCCCACGACCCTAACAACGAGTGCAAGGTGGGCGACAAGGTCGTAATCCGCGAAACGCGGCCCCTTTCCAAAACCAAGAGGTGGGTGGTGGTTAAAATCCTCGAAAGGGCCAAAACCTTGGAAACGGCCGAAACGGAGGCCGAGGTTTAACCCTTCTTTCCCTTTCCCGTCAGGGCCTTTAAAACCTTGTCCTTGGTCGTAAAGAGGGTAAAGTAGCCGACTATCGTCCGGTCCTTCAGGACGACGACCGTCGGCAAAACCGCGACCCGAAAGAGGGCGGCCAGCGCCTTTCCCCTCTTGGTCCGAACGTCGAGCCTCTCCACCCTCAGGTTGGAGGGCAGTTTTTTCAGTTCCTTTTCCTGTTTGGGACAGAGCTTGCAACCGGGTCCGGTGAAAAAGAGGACGACCTCACCCTTTTTGGGGAGGTTTATCGGAACCTGAACGCCCCTCAGGTTGGGAAGGGCCAGGAGGTCCTCGACCTCCTTTCCGACCATTTCCTCGGCGTAGGAGAGTTTCTTTTTAAAGCGCCACCAGCGGTAGGCCGCAAAGCCCGTCAGACCGAGCGCCACCGCCAGCAGGGCCAAAAACAGCGCCTCCCAAAAACCCATAAAACCTTAATAAGATACAAACTTATGTTGAGAAACCTTTTGGCGGTTTTTTTGCTGTCGCTTTCGACCTTTGCCGGTTCGACCCAGCTCCCGGCCCCCTACAGGGCGCTGATAGAAAAGCTCCTGGATTCGGGCGAGAGCGTTTCGGTCCAAACTTTCGGCGGAAACTTCAAGGGCGTTTTGAAAAAGGAAACCCCCGAGGGGTTTTTGAGGATTGAGGTCACCGACGACGACTTTCTCTCCTTCTACGCCCAACTTTACGAGGTTCTTACCGGAAAAAAACCTCCGACGGTTTCCCTGAAGGTCGACCTCAAAGGTAAGACCCTGCCCTACAATCCCTTTTACCAGCTTTGGGACTACGAAAACGGCGTCCGGCTTCTCAAGTTTTCGAAGTTGAAACCCGGCTGCGCCGGACCGGTGGTGGAGGTAAAGGCGGCGGGAACGAGCGGCGCCCGCGTCAAGGTCCCCTTCTCGGAGGTTTTGAAGTTCTTCGAGGGCGGCTTCAAGTATCCCGCCTTTTACTGCTTTTGAGGTCGTATTCGGCCACCACCTTTCCCTTAAAGGTTTCCAAAACCCTCAAAACAGGTAGCGGGTATCTTTCAGCTTTTTGAACTTTTTTTCCGGCTTTTGCACCTCCTCCTTTACGACCACCTCGGCGTAGCGACCGTAGAGCTTTTTAAGCTTTTCCAGCTCGTCCTTAAAGGTTTCGTAGGTCCTTTTGGGAACCTCGACGACGAGGCCCCTTTCAGTTTCCCTCGCGTAGCGCACCAAAAGCGAGGCCAGCGCCGGCGCTATCTTCCCCTCCTTCAAAACGAGGTTGACGAACTTTTCTTTTGAAACCTTTTGGACTTTCGCCTCCGGCGCCGCGACGGGTTCCTTTTCCTCCTTCACCTCCGGGGGAGGCGGCGCCTTTTCAACCGCCGCGGGGGTGGGTTCCTTTCGAGGAGGCTTTTCGGAAACCGCGGCGGTCTCCTTCCGTTCACCGCCGACCGGCGGGGAGGCCGCCTTTGGCCCGCCGCGGGAAAGGGCTCCCAGAAGCTCGCCCAGGGGAACTATTCGGTCGAGAAGTTCCGCCTTCAGGGCCGCCAGTTGGAAGACCCTCAGCGGTTCCTTAAATCGGGCTTCGGCCAGGGCTTTGGACATCAAACTCTCGAGGTAAAGGAGTTTTTCCTCCGGATGGTCGGCCAACTCCCTCTGCTCCGGCGAGAGGTTCTCCGGGTCGGTCTTCAACTTCAAAAGGGTTTCAAACAGGAGGTCGTAGGCTTCCTGCCAAAAGCGCTGGAGGCTGTAGCCCTCCTCGTCGAGGCTTCGGAGTTCGGAGACGGCCTCCTTCGTTTTTCCCTCCAGGAGGTTTTTAACGAAGTTTTTTATCCTCTCGGCGGAAACTATTCCCAAAAAGCGGCGAACCTCCTCCTCCGTCAGGCGGTCGTTGCAGTAGGTGGCCGCCTGGTCCAGGAGGGAGGCCGCGTCGCGCATGCAACCTTCGGCCGCCTTGGCCAGCAGGCGCAGGGCCCCTTCCTCGTACTCGATGTTCTCCTTTTGGCAGATTTCTTTTAACCTTTCGACGATAAGCCCTTCGGGAAGTTTTTTGAAGATAATGCGCTGGCAGCGCGACTGGACGGTGGGAATTATCTTGTCGAGCTCGGTCGTGCACAGGACGAAGACGGTCCGCGGCGGCGGTTCCTCGAGGGTCTTGAGGAGGGCGTTAAAGGCCTCCTTGGTCAGCATGTGGGCCTCGTCGATTATGTAAACCTTGTAGCGACCCTTTATGGGTGCGTATCCGACGCTCTCTTTTATCTGGCGGGCCTCCTCTATGCCGCGGTTGGAGGCGGCGTCGACCTCAATCAGGTCGGGAAACTGACCCTTTGCCACGGCGCGGCAGTTTTCGCACTCGCCGCAGGGCTCGCCGTCGGGGCCGGGGTTCAAACAGTTGAGGGCCTTGGCCAGAATGCGGGCGACGGTGGTCTTTCCGACGCCGCGGGGTCCGGCGAAGATGTAGGCGCTGGCGACCTTACCCGTCCTAACGGCGTTTTTGAGCGTCCGAACGGCCGCCTCCTGCCCGACGACCTCGGAAAACTTCTGGGGCCTGTACTTTCTGGCGAAGGGAACGTAGCCCATCGGTAAGGGTAATAAATTAGGCCCGAAGGGCTTTCGATACGAAGCGCAATTGGTAAGTTAAAAGGAGTGGCGGGCGAGGGCGAGACTCAGGGCCACCGCCGCCGCCCCGAGCGCGTTGAAGAGCCCGAAGGCCTCCTTGAAGGGTTTTACGCCGAAGCGCTCGAGGTGAAAGAGCAGACCGTAGTAGACCCAAAGGAGGAGGGTGGAAACCACCCGCGCGTCCCACCGGAAGGAGCCGACCTCCCCGGCCGCCCAAAGGAGGTTCAAAATCAGGTCGACCGTCAAAAAGACGAAGCCGAAGAAAAAGAGTCGCCTTTCGAGTTTAATCCAGAGCCGCAGGGGCCCGCCGAGGGGAAGCTCCAGATTGCCCCTCTTGAGGCGCCTTTCGGCCAGCATCCGCAAAACCGACGCAACGCCCGACAGGACCAAAAGGGTGAACGCCAGCAGGGAGGTGGCAACGTGGAGGGTCAAAAGAAAACCGCTTTGATTAAAAAAGCCGGCCTTCAGCGAGACGGCGGAAAAGAGGAGGGCGAGGGAGGCCACCAGCGGGGCCAGCGCCACCGCCCTGAGCCGCTTAAACCTCCAAAGGATAAAGTAATAGGTTCCGAGAAGGACCACCGTAAGGAGTTTAAAGAGGTTGGCCTCCCCTTCGGGGGTCAGAAGTTGAAAAAGGAGCTGAAGGAGGTCGGTCAAAAAACCCGCTCCCAAAAAGGTCAGGCCGAGCCTTTTGCAAAAGAGGCAGTCCTCGCGGTAGGCCCACGCCCAAAGCATCAAAGAGGCCAGCAGGTAGAGAAAAAGGGACGCCATCGTTAAATGGAATTAAAAGGGATTGAACCCGAAAAGTTTTACGGCGTTGGTCGTCGTCAGGCGGTCCAAAAGGGGTAAGGGAACCTTTAAAAGGTCGCTCAAAAACCTTAAGGTGTAAAAAACAAAGGGCGGCATGTTCTTTTTACCCCTTTTGGGAACGGGCGCCAGGTAGGGGCTGTCGGTTTCCACCAGAAGGCGCTCGGGCGGCACTTTCTTGGCCAGCTCCTGCAGCTCCTTGGCGTTTTTGTAGGTCACTATCCCCGAAAGGGATATAAAAAAGCCGAGGTCGAGCGCGCCCTTTAGGAGCTTCTCGGTGCCGGTAAAGCAGTGGATTACCCCTTTTCCGACGCCCGAGTTTTTCAAAATTGCGACCGTGTCCTCGTCGGCGTTCCTCGAGTGGACCACCACCGGCAGGTCGAGCTCCTTGGCCAGCTCCAGCTGTTTTTCGAACAGCTCCCACTGCTTTTGCTTGGGGGCGGGATTGCGGTAGTAGTCGAGGCCGCACTCGCCGACGGCCACCACCTTTTCGTTTTCGGCGGCCAGGCGTCGCAACTTTTCCAGTTCCCCGTCCGACACCTTCCCGGCCTCGTAGGGATGATAACCTATCGCGCACCAAACCCTCTCGTGGCGATTGGCGAGGGAAAGGGCCTTGGGAATTTCGTCGGCGTCGCAGCCCACCGTTAAAACGGCCGCCAGCGGTAACTCGACCCCCTCGGGACAGTCGCCCTCGAGGCAGCGGACGGTGGCCTCGAGCAGTTCGGGCGGAAGCATGTCCAGGTGCGCGTGGGTGTCTATCATCGCTAAGTCATCTAAGCTTACGCCAAGGAGGGTTTCGGCTTTATGGTTTGGGTCTCCAAAGGCGGGCGCAGGAACGGAGTTCCTTCGGGCGTTTCGGCGTTAAATTTATTGCCATTATGGAAGAGATTATCGTCGCCGACAAGTACAGAATTCCCAAGGACCGCCTTTACACCAAGGACCACGAGTGGGTGCTGATTGAGGAGGGCAACCGCGCCCGCATCGGCATAACCGACTACGCCCAAAGCGAACTCGGCGACGTCGTTTTCGTGGAACTTCCCGAGCTCAACCAGGAGGTCGAAAGCGGCGACACCCTGGCCAACATCGAGAGCGTAAAGAGCGTCGCGCCCGTTTACGCCCCCGTTGCGGGAAAGGTGGTCGACGTCAACACCGAGTTGGAAAACAATCCCGAGCTTATAAACGAGTATCCTTACGAGGACGGTTGGATATGCGTTCTCGAAATGAGGGACCCATCGGAGGTGGAGGACCTCCTGAGTCCCGAAGAGTACGCCGAATACGTTAAAGAACTGGTGGAGGAGGAGGGCGAGGAGCCCGACGAGTTTTTCGAGGAGGAACTGCCGGAGCCCCAGGAATGAAGGGAGCAACCCACGCGCTGGGAGGACTGGTTTTCGCCTATCTCTTCGGGGTTCCCGACTACGCCGTTCCCGCGGCGGTGGTCGGCGCCCTCTTTCCCGACGTGGACCTGAAGTTTTCCCGCCTAGTTCCCTCCAAAGGAAGCAAAAAAACCCTGTGGAACACCCACCGGGGTTTTACCCACCACCCGCTGGCGGTCCTAATTCTCTTTCTCCTGTGGGCTTACCTGGAAGGTGCCTATCCCGAATACGGTTTTTACTGGGACTTTCTCTACGGCTTTTGGGTGGGATACCTTTCCCACCTTGCCCTGGACGCACTGACGAAGCTCGGCATTCCGGTCGGTACGGGCTACTATCCCCGTTTCGGTCTCCGACTGATGAAGACGGGAGGGCTCGGAGAAAAGGTTTTCGCCGTCCTCTTGGCGGTCGCCTTTTTGGGCCTCCTTTACCTGAAGGGTAAGGGAATTCTTTAAAAGTCGGGGAAAGTTGTTAACGGTTGCACTTTTTCCAGCCGCCGGAGGGAAAAATATCTTAATTTTCGTGCAAACGAAGAGAGGTCTCGGTCTCTTTAAGGAACCCCTGGTGGTGGAGCTGGTCGACAGCACCCAAAACCGGGTTAAGGAACCCGACTTTCCCTTCTTCGTTCCGTTGGTGGCGAGGGCCCAAACGGCGGGGCGCGGGCGGCTCGGGCGACGCTGGTACTCGCCGCCGGGAAAGGGGCTTTACCTCTCGGTAAAGTTTCCGAAAGGCTTTTTCCCCGAAGGGGACCTGGGTTGCCTCTCCTTGGTGGTGGGGCTCTCGGTTTCCCGCACCGTCGACGCCTACGCCCTTTCGGGTATAAAGTGGCCCAACGACGTATACCTGCGGGGCAAAAAGGTGGCCGGCATTTTAACCGAGGTTTCGGGCCCCTCGGTGGTGGTGGGAATAGGCGTGAACCTCAACGAGGAGAGGTTTCCGCCCGAATTGGCACCCCTGGCCACCTCCATTTATCGGGAAACGCAGCAAAGGGTGGACCCGGACGAGTTTCTCGAACTGCTTTTGGAAAACCTTTCGGAGGACCTGCGAAGGTTCAGAGAGGAAGGTTTTAAACCCTTCGTGGAACCGATAAATCGGAAACTCGTTTGGAAGGGAAGGCGCGTTTTGGTCGACAACGAAAGGGGAAGGCTACTCGGCGTCAACTCCAAAGGTTGGATAGTTCTCAGAACCTGCTACGGAAAAGTGAAGGAATTTCCGGCCGGAGAGGTGTCGCTGAGGGCGGATAGAATTTAACCCGAAGTGATGCAGTCCCTCGTTGAAGCGGTTGTGGAGGCCGTTCTGAAGGCCGGTGAGGAAGTCTTAAAAGTTTACGAAAGACCCGAAGGGGTGAAGGTGGAGTTAAAGGCCGACGAAAGTCCGCTGACGGAGGCCGACCGCCGGTCGCACGAAGTCCTTAACTCCGAATTGCGGAAAATCCTAAACGCTCCCGTCCTGAGCGAGGAGGGAAAGGACGTTCCCTACGAGGTGAGGAAACACTGGGAACTCCTTTGGTTGGTCGACCCCCTTGACGGAACTAAGGAGTTTATAAAGAGAAACGGCGAATTTACGGTAAACGTGGCCCTGGTCAAAAAGGGCATTCCGATACTGGGCGTGGTCTACGCGCCGGCAAAGAACCTCCTTTATTGGGGGGGAGAAGAGGTCGGTTCCTTTAAGAGGGAAAACGGCGGGGAGCGAAGACTCGACCTTTCGAAAGCGGAGTTTTCCCCGCCAGTCCGGGCGGTCGTCAGCCGTTCCCACCTGAACGAAGAAACGGAAAAATTTTTGGAACTCCTACCCCCTCCGGTGGAGAAGGTTTCGGTGGGCTCCTCTCTAAAAATATGTTTGGTGGCGGAGGGCAAGGCCCACTTTTACCCCAGGCTGGGACCCACCATGGAATGGGATACGGCGGCCGCCCACGCCGTTTTAAGGTACGCCGGCGGCAAATTGGTCGAATACCGACCGGTGGAAAGTCTCGGAGACCTGGAAAAACTGCCCGAATTGCGTTACAATAAACCGGACTTGCTCAACCCTCACTTTGTAGCCTTTAACCCGAACGCCCTCCGAAGGACATGACCGCCATCGAAAAGCTTATCGTCGTTTCGGTTTTACTTCTCGTTCTGTTTTTGCTATCGACCTCCCGATATCCCACCGCCTACGCCTTCGCCCTGGGAGTAAGCCTGCTGACGCTGGCGGGAATTTTAACCCCTCCGGAGGCCCTTTCCGGCTTTTCCAACCCGCAGGTTGCAACCCTGGGACTGTTGCTCGTCGTTGCCGGCGTTTTACACAAAACCAAGGCGGTAGACCTCTTACTGTCCAAAGTTTTGAAACCCGACTTGTCCTACAAAAGCTTTCTGAGCCGGCTTTTACTTCTTACCTCCGTTTTGTCGGCCTTTTTAAACAATACTCCGGTGGTCGCCTCGCTTATTCCTTACGTCCATTCGTGGACCAAAAAGAAGGGTGTGCCCCTTTCGAAGGTTTTAATACCCCTATCCTACGCCGCCATTCTCGGCGGCACCGTTACCCTTATCGGAACGTCCACCAACTTGATAGCGGCGGGCCTCTACGAGGCCCAAACCGGACAAAGCCTCCACCTGTTGGACTTTACGCCGGTTGGGCTTGCGGCGGCCTCTTTGGGCCTCCTCTACCTTACCTTTGTGGCGCCCAAACTTTTACCCTCCCGCAGCGAACCGCTGCAAAGCCTTCTTACGAAAACCAAAGAGTATCTGGTAGAAACCGTCGTTTTGCCTAGCTCTGAAATAATAGGCAAGTCGGTTCGCGAGGCCAACCTCCGAAACCTTAAGGGTCTTTACCTCGTAGAAATTATCAGGAGGGGAAAAACCATAGCGCCCGTGTCGCCCGAGGAGGTCATACGAAAGGGAGACGTTTTGGTTTTCGCGGGAAATACGGCGGCCGCCCTCGACCTCATAAACAACTTTAAGGGTTTGGCCCTACCCCGCTCGTGCCGAATTCCCTTGGAGCAAACCGACATAGTTGAGGTTTTAATACCTCCCGGCTCGGACCTTATAGGGAAAACGATTAAGGAGGTTAACTTTCGCAGTCGTTTTGACGCGGCGGTAATAGGCATTCACCGCCAAGGGGAGAAAATAAAGGGAAAAATAGGCGAGCAGGTGCTGAAACCCGGCGACCTGCTGTTGGTACTGACGGGAAAGGACTTTTACAAGAAGGTTGCCGACAGCAAGGACCTCTACCTAATTTCCAAGGTGGGAAATTGGTTTAACTTTCCCCTTTCCAAGGCCTTACTTTCGTTGGGAACGTTTGCCGGCGGGGTGGCCGCGGCCGCCGCCGGCTTTTTGAACCTCTTTAACGCAATGCTTTTGGTCGTTTTACTTTTTTTGATTTTCAGGTTGACCACCCCCTACGAGGTGAGAAGGAGTTTGGACTTAAACTTGCTTTTTACGGCGGCCCTTTCGTTGGCCCTCGGCACGGCGGTGGTAAAGGTCGGGTTGTCGGAGGACCTGGCCCTCTTTGCCCTCGGAGCGCTTTCCGACGTCGGACCTTTGGGAATTTTAGCGGGTCTGTACGCCCTTACGGCCCTACTTACCGAGATAATTACGAACATCGGGGCCGTTGCAATAGCCTTTTCCGTTGCGGTTGAGCTGTCCGAACTTACCGGTTTCAGTTTAAAAGGTTTAACTTTGCTGGTGGCCTATGCGGCTTCCGCCAGCTTTTTAATACCGACCGGCTATCAAACCAACCTTTTAGTCCACTCGCTCGGCGGATACAAACTTCAGGACTTTATTAAAGTCGGTTTGCCGCTTAGTCTAATTTACGGAACGGTGACGGTTCTGGGTATATATCTACTCTACGCGTAAAATAAGTTGAAACTGGCATGACCGATAAAGGTGAAAAAAAGTTCGTTATTCCCCACAAAGGTAGGATTTCAAAAGCGGACCGCCAAAGGTTAAAGGGTCACAAATCCTGCATAGTTTGGTTTACGGGTCTTTCGGGAAGCGGAAAGTCCACCATAGCCCACGCCCTGGAGGAGGAGCTTTACAAAAGGGGCGTTCACACCTACGTTTTAGACGGAGACAACGTTAGAACCGGTCTCAACAAGGACTTGGGTTTTTCGGAAGAGGACCGTAGGGAAAACATTCGCCGCCTCGGAGAGGTTGCAAAGCTATTCGTGGACGCCGGCATAATAACGCTGGTGGCGGCCATTTCTCCCTACAAAAGGGACCGGGAATTCGTAAGAAATCTGGTGGAACCGGGCGAATTCGTTGAGGTTTACGTAAGGTGTCCCGTGGAAGTTTGCGAAACCCGCGACCCGAAAGGGCTTTACAAAAAGGCCCGACAGGGCATCATTAAAAACTTTACCGGTATAGACGCACCTTATGAAGAACCGGAAAATCCGGAAATTTTGATAGAAAGTGACAAAGAAAGTGTTCAAAATGCGGTTCTTAAAATAATTAAGTTCTTAGAGGAAAAAGGAATAATTCCAAAAAAGGAGGAATAACAGTGATGATAAGACCCCACGGTGGGAAGTTAATAAACAAGTTACCGAAAAGTGAGGAAGAAAGACAAGAATTGTTAAAAAAGGCCGAAACTTTGAAGAAAATTCCGGTAAGTGACCGCTACGTAAGCCATTGTGAAATGATAGCCGTGGGCGGTTATTCACCTTTGAACGGCTTTTTAACCAAAGAGGAAGCCGAAAGCGTTATTAAGAACCTTCACCTTACCAACGGCTTGCTGTGGTCCATTCCCATCCTTCTTCCTCTGAAAGAGGACATTTGGAACGAGGTTAAAGTTGGCGACGAGATTACCCTTTACGATAAGTACGACCGTCCGATAGCCATAATGGTCGTGGAGGACAAGTTCGAACTCGACCTGGACTTTTTGTGTAAAAACGTTTTTAAAACTACCGACGAAAAGCATCCCGGGGTGGCCTTCGTAAAGAGGGACGGAAACAAGTTCGTCGGCGGCGAAATTGTAAGATTGCTGAATCGGCCGGTAAGGGAAAACATCGACGAAAAGTACTATTTGGACCCCGCCCAAACGAGAGAAATTTTTGAAAAAAAAGGTTGGAAGCGAATCGTCGCCTTCCAAACGAGGAATCCCATTCACAGGGCCCACGAATACATCATTAAGTGCGCGTTGGAGACGATGGACGGTGCTTTCATCCATCCTTTGGTCGGTGAAACGAAAGCCGACGACATTCCGGCCGACGTTCGAATGAAGTGCTACGAAGTTCTTATTGACAACTACTTTAACAAGGACAGGGTTCACTTGAGCGTTTTACCGGCACCCATGCACTACGCCGGCCCGCGGGAGGCGGTACATCACATGCTTATGCGTAAAAATTACGGCGCCACCCACATGATTATAGGACGGGACCACGCCGGCGTCGGCGATTACTACGGAACTTACGAAGCCCAGGAGTTTGTTGAGCAGTTCGTCGACGAGCTCGAGATACAACCCTTGAAGTTTGAACACGCCTTTTACTGTACAAAGTGCGAAGGAATGGCTACCACCAAAACCTGCCCCCACCCCAAGGAATACCACATCCACCTTAGCGGAACTAAGGTTCGGCAAATGCTCAGGGAGGGTAGGAAACCCCCAAAAGAATTTTCCCGACCCGAAGTAGCCGAAATTCTTATACGCTGGGCCACCTCGCAAAAGTAATAAATTCTTCGTCCAAATTTTTTTCGGACGGGGGTGCCTTAAACCTCCGTCCGATTTTTCGACCTATACCATAGAAAGTGTTATAAAGCATATCCGCGGTTAAACCGAACCTATTTTTGGTGGGTGCCGAAAAGGCCGGAACAACCTTTGCCGTCCACTATCTAAAACAACATCCCGACATTTTTTTTCCGGTCATAAAGGAACCCCAATTTTTTGCCAAAGATGTAATGCCCGAAAGTGCCGACGAAAAGGAACTGTGGAACCTGCCCAAGGAAAAGTGGAACGAAAACGTCCACATAGCCTACATCCGTGACCCCGACCTTTACGCGGAACTTTACCGCGATGCAGAAAGGTACAAATACCGCGGCGACGCCAGCGTGTCGTATCTTTTTTCAAAAGTGGCCGCCCGGGAGATTTACAACTTCAATCCGGAGGCAAAAATTTTGATTATTTTGAGAAATCCCGTTGACAGAGCCCTCTCCGCTTACAAAATGGACGTAACCATAGGAAGGGTAAACAAACCCTTTGAGGAGGCAATTAGGGAAATTCCCCGCTACGTAGAAAGGAGCCTTTACTACGAACAGGTTAAAAGATATCTGGACACCTTTCCGAGGGAAAACGTTTTAATTTTGCTATTTGACGACCTTAAATCGGACCCTCAAAAATTTTTTGAGAAAATTTTTGATTTTCTTGAAGTACAACCTATTAAATATTCCGATTTTGAGAGGAAAAACGAGAGTTTAAAACCTCGCTTTCCGGTCTTAAATTACGTTTTATACAAAACCGGAATTAAACGGCTGATTTCCAAGTATACCCCTAAACCGGTAAAGGATTACTTTAAAAAACTGTACTACGGTGGGACTTACGAGTACGAAATAGATGCCGAAACTTACAACCGTCTTTTAGAAGTATTCAAATCCGACATCGAAAAGTTATCGGAATTGATAGGGAGAGACCTGTCGGGGTGGTTAAAAAAGCGATAAATCAAATAGGAGGTTGCAATGAAAAAAACCGTTTTGGTTACCGGCGGGGCCGGTTACATAGGTTCGCACGTGGTAAAACTTTTAAAGCAGGAAGGCTTTGAACCCGTAGTAATAGACAATCTCTCCACCGGTCACAGGGAGGCCGTAAGGTACGGAAAATTAATAGTCGGTGACCTTAAAGATAAAACTTTATTAAGAGAGGTTTTTAAAACTTACAAACCTATGGCGGTTATGCACTTTGCCGCCAGCATTGAGGTTCCCGAAAGCGTGAAAAATCCCTTAAAGTATTACAGAAATAACGTTTGTAACACCCTAAACCTACTCGAAGTTATGGAAGAGAGCGGAATTAAGAACTTTATCTTCTCCTCAACGGCCGCCGTTTACGGCATCCCCGAAGAAATTCCGGTTTCGGAAGAGGCCCCACTTAAACCGATAAATCCCTACGGGGAGAGCAAGGCAACGGTGGAGAGGATACTGCGCGACCTGGCGGTGGCCGACCCCGAATTTAGGTTCGTGGCGCTTCGCTACTTTAACGTGGCCGGCGCCGACCCCGCGGGCGAATTGGGCTTTGCCTATCCCAATCCCACCCACCTGATAATAAGGGCGGTAAAAACCGCCAAAGGTGATTTCGACAAACTGGAGATATTCGGCACCGATTATCCTACGCGCGACGGTACAGCCGTAAGGGACTACATCCACGTTACCGACCTGGCCGAGGCCCACATTTTGGCCCTTAAATACCTCCTTTCCGGGGGAAAGAGTGACGTTTTTAACGTCGGTTACGGAAGGGGTTTTACGGTAAAAGAGGTTGTAGATGCGGTAAAAAGGGTGACGGGAAGAAACTTTAAAGTCGTGGAAAGTCCGCGCAGACCGGGCGACCCGCCCCAACTGGTCGCCAAAGTGGACAAAATCAAGCGAGTTTTAGGATGGAAACCTAAGTACGACGACCTGGACTTTATAATTCGAACCGCCTGGAATTGGGAGCTGAACCGGCGGTACTGACCTTCCCGCTTATCATCTTTTAACTTATGTTTCGCTGGTTTTTGGACGTTTGGGAGGTGGAGGAACTCCGCCGCCGCTTTCTCTACACCCTCGGCGTTTTGGTCGTTTACCTGATAGGTACGCACATTCCCATACCGGGCATAAACACCGCCGCCCTGGAGGAGTTCTTCCGCCAATTTAATCAGAGCATTTTCATGCTTTACAACATCTTTTCCGGCGGTGCGCTGACCAAAATGACCGTATTCGCCTTGGGCATATTGCCTTACATAACCGCCTCCATTCTCATGCAGCTGCTGGTGGCCTCCGTTCCTTACCTCAAACAGCTTCAAACCGAAGAGGGCGACTACGGTAGGTACAAAATTCAGGAATACACCAAGTACCTGACGCTGCTGATAGCCACCGTCCAGGCCCTCTTTTTAACCGTTTGGCTCCAAAATCAAACCACCGAAACGGGAACGCCCCTGGTTTACGACGCCGGCGTCGGGTTTACCGTAACGGCGGTCGTTATCTTGGTCGCCGGTGCGATGTTCGTAACCTGGTTGGGTGAAAGAATTTCCAAACACGGTATAGGAAACGGTGCATCCATTATCATCTTCGCCGGTATCGTCGTCGGTTTTCCCGCAATGGTGGCCCAAATTTGGGAAACCTTCAAAACGGGGGAACTTTCCGTTTTGGACCTCCTTTTGGTCCTTCTGGCCGTCGCCGCAATAGTGGTGGGCATAGTAATCATCCAGGAGGCAGAGAGGAGAATACCCGTTCAATACCCCCAGAGGAACCTCGGTTTCGGTGCCCCCACCGCTTCCTACCTGCCCATAAAGCTTAACCCCGTCAGCGTAATGCCCATAATCTTCGCCCAGGCGATATTGGTAATGCCCGCGACCGTCGTTCAAATGCTCAACCTCGAAAGTCTGGCCTTCCTCCAGGACTGGTTTCGCTACGACTCTCTCTTTTACAACGTTCTTTACGTTCTGCTGATAATAGCCTTTACCTACATTTACGCCTCGGTGGTGGTCAATCCCCACGACATAGCCGAAAACCTCCGAAAGGCGGGCGCCTTTATCCCCGGCATCCGCCCCGGTAAGGAAACGGAGGAGTATTTGGCCCGCGTTATAAACCGACTGCTTTTTGTGGGCGCCATCTTCTTGGCCGTTATAGCCGTAATACCGGTCCTAATTTCGCTGAAGACCCACATACCCTTTTACTTCGGCGGAACGACCGCCCTCATTACCGTCGGCGTTGCCCTCGACACCCTCCACCGCATAGAGGGCCACGTCACCATGCGCAAGTACCACCGCTTTCTCTCCCGCGCGTAGCATTACCGTTTTATGCTCCTTCCCCTTTTGGCGGTCAACTCCCTTCTCTTTATCCTCCGGTTGGTTTACGTCGTAGTTTCGCCCTTTGACCTCTCGCCCGAGGAGGCCCAATATTGGGACTGGTCGCGCCACCTGGACCTCTCCTACTACTCCAAACCGCCCCTGGTGGCCTACCTGAACTGGCTATCGACCCACCTTTTGGGAAATACCGAGCTGGCCGTCCGCATTTGGCCCGCAACCTTTGCCTTCCTCTCCTCGGTCCTGGCCTACTTCGCCGCCAAGGAGGTCTTTAAAAGCGAAAGGACCGCCTTTTGGATAGCGGTTTTGCCAAACCTCTTTGTGGGCTACGATGCCCTGGCCTTCCTCTTTACGACCGACGTTCCCCTCTTCTTCTTTTGGGGTCTTTCTTTTTACCTGCTCCTGAAGGCGGTCGAAAAAAACGACACCCGCCTGTGGTTGGCCCTCGGGCTTTCGGGAGGGCTCGGCTTTCTCTCCAAGTATTCGATGGTCCTCTTTTTCCCCCTCGGGGTCCTTTACCTTCTCCTGACCAAACCGCGGCTCCTTTTGACCAAAGGACCCTATCTGGCGGCGGCGGTGGCCTTCCTTTTCACCCTGCCCGTTCTCTACTGGAACTACGAACACGGTTGGGTCTCGTTTAAACACGTTTTGAACCTCTCGGGGGTTCAAAGGGAGACGAACTTCCCCGACTGGGCTTCCTTCTTCAACTTCCTCTTGGCGCAGGTTTTCCTCCTATCGGTCGTCTTCTTCCCCTTCCTCCTGAAGGGCTGGCTCAAAAACCTCCTTCCGAAAAAGGAGGGCTTTTCCCTGACCCTCTTTTCCCTGCCCGGTTATGCCGTCTTTCAGCTTTTGGCCCTCAAAAAGTTCGTCTACGGCAATTGGGCCGCTTTTGCCTACTTTACCGGCGGTATCTTGGCCCTCAAGGAGTTTCTCGACTTTTCCGAAAGGAGAAAGGCCCTTTCGGGGATTTTGGCGGCCGCGGCCCTCTTTTTGGTGGCCGTAAGTCTCTATCCGCCCCTTTTGGACCGCCTCGGGCTGGGGGGGTTACTCCCGCCCAAAAACGACCCGACCAAGTTCCTGGTGGGCTGGAGCGACCTCGGCCGCGAGGTTTCCGAAATCTACGACCCCCGTAGGGACTTCGTGTTTTCGAACCTCTACCAGATAGCCGCCGAACTGGCCTTTTACACCGAAGGGAATCCGCGAACCTTCGTCTTCAACCACTACCAGAGGATGAACCAGTACACCCTTTGGCAGGTCAAGGACTTCGACCTCTTTGAGAGGTGGCTCGCCGGCGAGGAGGTCCCCCCCGAGGAGGTCTTCAACTGGGAACCCCTTAAGGGAAAAAACGGCGTATTCGTAACGCCCCTTCCCTCGGTTCCCAAACCGATAGCCGATTCCTTCGAAAGGGTGGTCTTCAAAAGGAAGTTCGTCGTCCGCTGGAGGGGCTATCCCGTCCGAACCCTCTACATCTTTTATTTGGAAAACTTTAAAGGAAACTACGAGCCGAAAATAACGGGTTTCTGAGAAACGGAAGAAAAAAAAGGAAAGGATTAGGCGTTCAGCAATTCGAGGGCCTTCAGGACCTGCAGGCCCGCCTTGTTTATGGAAGTTCGGCCGATGAGGCCGGCCACCCTGAGAACGACCAATTCCTTTTCGAAGGTTTCCTTGTCGAGGCCGGTTAGCCTGAGGGCCTCCTCGATGTTTTTGGGCAAAATCCTGACGCGCTCTTCCTTAACGTAGAGGTTTCCGACCTTGCGCAGCGCGTCGAGGATGCGGACCGCGATGGGCGTCAGCGGCTGGGCAACCCCCTCGGGAACGCCCGCCAGGGCCTCCTTAATAAGCTGACCGACCTCGGTCAGAACCACCGCCTCGTTTTGCAGGATGTTGAGGTAACCGCGGGCCTCGAGCTTGTTGAGGGCGTAGGTGACCTCCTCTTTCCAAGTTTCGTCAAACTGGGCGTAAACGTCCTTCAGGAAGAAGCCGCGGGCGGGAATGCGGTGGAGAACCTGGAGCTCAAAGCGCGTAATGTGGGGCAAACGGCGGATGTTGTAGGCCAGGTCGGCGTAAAGCTTTCCGGAGACGGTGGGTTCACCCGCACCGACGAGCTTTTCGTCGACCGCCTTGTTGTACCAGTCGACGTTGGGCGCCGAAATTTCGCGGTTGGTGATGGTGATGGCCTTGACCGCCGTCGAGGTAATTTCGCGAAAGCCCCTTTGCTTCATGTCGTCGAGAACCTGCTGACCGTGCTCGGTCAGCTTGTGGACCTTCTTACCCTTGTGCTCCTCGGTGGTGATTAAACCGAAGGCCTCGAGGGTGTAGAGGGCCTCCTGAACCACGTCAAAGA
>JAADCT010000022.1 GCA_013154305.1 Aquificota bacterium | reverse complement strand
TAGCCCTCTTCATCTTCCCGGCGGGAATTATTCCCAAACAAAAGGCGTTCACCAAGGGGTTGGTGGAATAACATTCCTCGTAAAAGGTATCCCCTCCCACCGTGGGCACGCCGACGGGGTTTCCGTAGCCTCCTATACCCTTAACGACGCCTTTGTTTATTTCCCTGCTTTTGGGGTCCTTTCTTATGTCTCCGAACCTCAAAGAGTCGGTTAGGGCTATCGGGCGGGCGCCCATGGAGAGAACGTCCCTTATAATTCCGCCCACGCCGGTGGCGGCGCCGTGGTAGGGCTCTATGTAGGAGGGGTGGTTGTGGCTCTCTATCTTGAAGGCGACCCAAACGCTCTCGTCTATCTCCACCACCCCGGCGTTTTCGCCCGGTCCCTGAATTACCCAAGGGGCGGAGGTGGGAAACTTCCTTAGATGCCTTTTGGAGGACTTGTAGGAGCAGTGTTCACTCCAAAGGGCTCCGAAGATTGCCAGTTCGACCTCGTTGGGTTTCTTCTTTATTAACCTTAGGAGGAGTCGGTATTCTTCTTCGGTCAGGCCGTGCTCTTCCCAGGGCTTTTGTTCTTCCATCAAGAAAGCAAAATTGTATTGGCGGCCTTCGGTAGGGGCCCGCGGGCGAAAGGACTTTTCGTATTGAAGGAAAAAGCCCGCCCCGAAGGGCGGGGGGAGGATTACTTCTTCTTCGACTTTTTGGACTGCTGCTTTTCCTCGACGATGGTGGCCATGCCCTTGGCCTTGGCCTGGGCCATGCGCTTTTGACCGAGGGGTTCCCAGGGTTTGATTTCGCGGATTTTCCTCGCGGCCGTCTTTCCGCTGAGCTCCCTGATGTAGTAGAGCTTTGCCCTCCTGACCTTACCGAACTTGATTATTTCCACCTTTTCGAGCCGCGGGCTGTAGAGGGGAAAGGTCCTCTCGATGCCGACGCCGTAGGCCTCCTTACGGACGGTGAAGTTTCGGTTTAGCCCGCTTCCCTGAAAGCGGATTACCAAACCCTCGAAGGGTTGAACGCGCTCCTTGTTGCCCTCGCGGACCTTGTAGTAGACGCGGACGGTGTCGCCGACGCGAAAGTCGGGAAGGTCCACCTTCCTCTTGTAGCGCGCCTCTATTCTCCTTATGAGTTGGTCCATTACCAAAACCTCCCAAAGGGTGTGGAAAAACCGAAAGGTTATAGTATACAACGGCGATGGAGAGGGTCTCCGACCTCGGGGAGTTCGGCCTGATAGGGCGCCTGACGCGGTTTTTTAAAAACGACGACCCGTCGATAATTCGCGACTTCGGCGACGACGCGGCCTTCGTCCGTCTCGGCGACCGCCTGCTGGTTTTGACGGTCGACGCGCTGGTCGAGGGCGTCCACTTTTTAGGCTTTTATCCCCCCGTCTCGGTCGGCCGGAAGCTGGCGGCGGTAAACGCCAGCGACGCGGCCGCCAAGGCCGCCCGCCCCCTCTACGCCCTGGTGAACTTGGGCCTGCCGCCCGAAACGCCCCTCCCTTACGCCGAGGGCCTCTACGAGGGTCTGGCCGAGGGGGCCCGCCGCTACGGCTTTTCCGTCGTCGGCGGAAACACGACCGCCGCCCCCGCCCTCTGCCTCGACCTCTCTTTAATCGCGGAGGCAAAAAGGCCCGTCTTCCGGGAGGTTCCGCGGCCGGGTCTTTCGATATTCGTCAGCGGGACCCTGGGCGACAGCCGCGCCGGCCTCGAGCTCCTGCTCGAGTTCTACGAAAGGGAAAAACCCTCCTCTTTCTTTCCCTCCCCGGAGGACCTCTTTGAGGCGGCCGGTTTCGGCGACCGCGAGAGGTTTTTGGTAAAAAGACACCTCGAGCCGGTTGCCCGAACCGACCTGATTCCCGTCGTGGGGGAAAAGGCGGTCGCCTCGATGGACGTCAGCGACGGTCTCCTTTCGGACCTCAAGAAGTTGTCGCCGAGGTTTGCGGTCCGGCTCGAGGTTTCCGAACTCCCCCTCTCGCGGGAGCTGGTCGAATTTTGCTCCGAGAGGGGGCGCGACCCCCGCCTTTACGCCCTTTTAGGGGGGGAGGACTACGAGTTGCTGGTGGCCTCCGGTGAGGACCTTTCGCCCTTCGGCTTTACCAAAATAGGTGAGGTCCTAAACGAAGAAGGACCGAAGGTGGTGGACGAAAGGGGCCGACCCCTCGAAGGGGAGGGTTTCGACCACCTTATTCGCCCTCGTTAAAGAGGTAGTTTTCGAGCTCCTTGACCGCCTCCTGCGCCTGTTCGGGGGGGACGATGGCCGGATAGATGGCGACGACCACCTCCGGGTCCTTAAAGAGCTTTTTGGCCAAAAACTGTTGGATTTCCTCCAGCTCCTCGGCCGAGAGGTCGGTGTTTATTACCTCCTCTATCGGCTTGTCGGTGGCGAAAAAGCCGACGAGGGCAAAGGGTATGGCAACGGTGTTTTTCTCCTCCGCCATTTTTCAGAACCTCCGCTCGATTTTTATCCATTTTACCCCTGCGGGGGTTCGAGCCTGTAGCCCACCCCCCTTACGGTCTTTATGTAGGAGCCGCAGGGACCGAGCTTTTTTCGGAGTTTGGTTATGTGGACGTCGACCGTCCGCGAGGCCGTCTCCTTCCCGAAGGGTGCCAGCGCGTCCATCAGCGTCGAGCGGCGGACGGCCGCCGGGGCGTGCTCCATGAGCGTTTGAAGGATTTTAAATTCGGCCTTGGTCAGTTCGACCTTTTCGTCCCCGCAGCGGACCTCAAACCTCTCGGGGTCCAGCGAGAGGTCCCCGACCCTCAGGACCGAAACCTTTTGGGGATAGTAGCGCCTCAATATCGCCCGAATGCGGGCCAAAAGTTCGCGGACCGAAAAGGGTTTGGAAACGTAGTCGTCGGCCCCCAGTTCGAAGCCCCTGAGGCGGTCCTCCTCCAGCCCCTTTGCCGTCAAAAACACTATGGGTATGTCTCGGTAGGCCTCGTTGTTTTTCACGATTTGCGCTATCTTAAACCCGTCGAGCTTTCCCGGAAGCATCACGTCGAGGACGATGAGGTGGGGCTTTATCTCCCTCGTCAGGAGGTCGATGAACTCCTCCCCCCTCTCGAAGGCGTAAACCTTGTAGCCCTCCCTTTCGAGGTTGTAACGCAGGACCTCCAAAAGGTCGGGGTCGTCCTCGACTACCGCCACCGAGTAGGTCATAGCGACATAAACGAGTATAAACCCCGCCGCGCGTGCGGTAAATTACCTTCCTTACCTTGGAAAGAAAGCGTTGGTCCGAAGCGGGCGAATTTTTAAAACTGCTGGCCGACCTCCTGCCGCAGGGAAGTTATCTCGTCGGCGGGACGGTCCGCGACCTCCTTTTAGGCCGGGAGCCGGCCGACTTCGACGCCGTCGTTCCCGCCGGCGCCGAAGCCGTCGCCCGAAGGCTGGCGCAAAAGCTGGGCGGCTCCTACTTCGGTTTTAAAAAGGAGCACCTTCCCGTCCGCGGGGAGGTCCACACCGCCGTCGTTCCCTTTAAGGGGAGGAGTTTCCGCGTCGACCTTTCGGAGTACCGCTCCCTCGAGGAGGACCTCGGCGAGCGCGACTTTACCGTAAACGCGATGGCCCTTTCGCCGAAGGAGGCCCTTTCGGAAAGTCCGGAGCCCGTCGACCCCTTCGGGGGCCTTGCCGACCTGGGGCGGCGTCTCCTTAGGCCCGTTCGCTACGAAAACCTGCTCAAGGACCCCCTCCGAATGCTCAGGGCCTACCGGCTGGCCCGCGAACTCGATTTTAAGGTGGAGCCCGCTTTGCGGGAATTCGTCCGAAAAAACGCCCGCCTTTTGGCCTCGGCGGCCCCCGAAAGGACCCTGGCCGAACTGCTGAAGCCCTTTAAAGGGCCCTCACCCTCGCGGTTTTTGGAGGACCTTTTGGACGGCGGCCTGGCGGCGGTGCTCCTTTCACCCCTCTCGCCCGAAGAGGTTCAAAAGGGCCTTTCCCTCCTCCGAAAGGTCGAAGGAAGGAAACCGACTTTCGGAAGTCTCAAGGGTGGGCGGACCTTTTTGGGCGAGTTCGACGAAGAGTTGGTCCCGAAGTTGGCGGCCCTCTTTGCCTTTGCCGACCGAAAAAAGGTCGAAGACCTTTTGGGGCGCTACCCCTTCGGCCGGGAACTTAAAGACTGCGTTCTCAAAACCCTCGGTGGGCTCGCGGAGCTCGAAGAAAAAAGTCCCGAAACGGCCGCGGAAAAGGCCGCCTTCCTCAAAAGGTTCGAGGGTTGTCTCTTTCCGATTTTGGAGCTGGCGTTGGCGATGGGCCTAAAGGGGGAGGCCGAAAGTCTGGCCTCCTTTTACCGGGAGCGCTACAGAAGGTTTAAAAAACCCCTTTTGGACGGAAGGGAGGTCATGCGCCTGCTCGGAATAAAACCTTCGCCTTTGGTGGGGCGCCTTTTGGAGGAGCTGACGCGGGCGCAGCTGGAGGGCCGCGTGTCGTCGACCGAGGAGGCCCGCGACCTTATTTTCAAACTTTTTGAAAGATGGCGAAAAAGGAGCGAATAGACAAGCTTTTGGTCGAAAGGGGGCTGGCCGAAAGCCGCGAGAAGGCCCAGGCGCTGGTGATGGCGGGTCTCGTTTACGCCGACGGCCGGCGGGTTTCAAAGCCGGGCGAAAAGGTTTCGACCGAGGCGCGGCTGGAGGTGCGGGGGCGGATGCGCTTCGTCTCCCGCGGGGGCTACAAGCTGGAAAAGGCCCTGAGGGACTTCGGGATTGCCCCCGAGGGGTTCGTTTGTCTCGACGCGGGCGCCTCGACGGGGGGCTTTACCGACTGTCTTCTCCAAAAGGGCGCGAGGAAGGTTTACGCCGTCGACGTGGGAACGGGCCAGCTCGACTACCGCCTGCGGAGCGACCCCCGGGTGACTTCCTACGAGAGGACCGACGCCCGAAATCTTACCGAAAAGGAGGTTCCCGAGAAGGTGGACCTCGTTACGGTGGACGTGTCCTTCATCCCCGTTGAGAAGGTGATTCCGAACCTGACGAGGTTTTTAAAAGAGGGCGGTCTGATGCTAGTTTTGGTAAAGCCGCAGTTTGAACTCTCGCCCAAAGACGTTAAAAAGGGGGTGGTCCGCTCGGAGGAAAAGAGAAGGGAGGCGGTCCAAAAGGTGGCCCGCTTTGCGACCGAACTCGGCCTTTCGGTTTTGGGCGTTACCAAGTCGGCGCCAAAAGGTCCCAAGGGCAACGAGGAGTTTTTCCTCCTCCTCCGAAAGGACGGTAAGGGGACCCTTCCCCCCGACTGGGAGGAAAAACTCGAAAGGGCCCTAAAAGAGGAGGTTCCCAAAGAGGTGGTCTAATTTCCCCGCGACTTCATCTCCCCTATTTGGGCCTTTAGGAAGGCCAGGAGCAGGGGTATCTGCTTTTTGACGCCCTCCTCGGCTATGTCCTCGCGAACGAGCGCGTCCTTGAGCTGGGCCAGCAGGTCCAAAAGGCCTTCGTAAAACTGGCGGGCCGATATTTCCCCCCTCTTTCGGCGCTCCTCGAGTTCTTTCAGCCTCTCCAGGAGCTTGGCGCTGTCTTTCATCGGCCACCTCCTTACAAAAGAAAAGATTGCAAAAGTCCATGGAAAGGAAAGGGAGGGCGGCTAAATAACCACTATGGGGAAAAATGGCGGCGAAGGTCCCGGTGGTAGGTCTGGACGTCGGCTCGACCACCGTAAAGGCGGTGGTGCTTTCGCCCGAAGGTCGGGTCCTGTGGCGCGACTACAGGCGCCACCGCACGCGGCAGGTCGAAACGGTCCTCGACTTTTTAAAGAGAATTAAAGAAGACCTCGGTCTGAAAAGGTTTCGCCTCTTTACGGCCGGAAGCGGTGGCCGCCGCGTTGCCGAGCTTTTGGGCGGAAAGTTCGTTCAGGAGGTGGTGGCGCTGGCGGCCGCCGTGGAGAGGCTTCATCCCCAGGTCGGAAGCGTCTTTGAACTGGGCGGTCAGGACGCCAAGTTCGTCCTTTGGATACGGGAGGGGCAAAGGGTCCGGCGCTTTTCTTCGATGAACGACAAGTGCGCCGGCGGAACGGGCGCCACCATCGACCGCATCCTTTTGAAGCTAAAGCTAGACCCGGAGCAGGCGCGCCGCGTAAGGTACGACCCTTCGAAGGTTCACCCGGTGGCGGGAAAGTGCGGCGTCTTTGCCGAAACCGACATAAACAGCCTTCAAAAGAGCGGCGTTCCCACCGACGAGCTTCTTATTTCGCTCTTTGACGCGGTTGTGGTCCAAAACCTGACCGTTTTAACCCGCGGCTACACGCCCCGGCCCCCCGTTTTGCTGCTGGGCGGGCCCAACGCCTTTTTCGAGGGCCTCCGGGGCGCGTGGGAATACCGCCTGCGCGAGCTTTGGAAAGAGCGCGGCGTTTCCGAGGGCCCCGTTTTGCTTCCCGAAAACGCCCTCTACTTCGTGGCCCACGGTGCGGCCCTTTTGGCGGCATTCGAGGAGGAGGACGCCTTTGTAGTCGAGGACTTCTCGCCGCTGGAGAAGTTTTTAAAGGAGCGGGAGCTCCTCAAGCGCCTAAACGGCGACCGCGGTCTCTGGAAGACCGAGGAGGAACTGCGGAAGTTTCTAAGGGAATACTCCTCTTCGGGGGGGAAGGTCTTTCGGCCGACCTTTTACGGTAAAGAAAGCGTTGGCGTTTACCTCGGCGTCGACGGCGGTTCGACCTCCACCAAGGGGGTGGCCCTCGACGGGGAGGGGAACCTGCTGGCCGAGGCCTACAAGCTTTCCGAAGGCAATCCGGTCGAGGACGCCAAGGAGGTTTTCAAACGGCTCGAGAGGAAGCTTTCGGAGCTGGGCCTGCGGCCGGAGGTGCTCGGCGTCGGCTACACCGGCTACGCCAAAGACCTGCTTCTTACCGCCTTCGGCGGGGAGACGGCGGTGGTGGAGACGGTGGCCCACGCCGTCGGGGCGCTTAAGTTTTTCCCCGACGCGGAAGTCGTCTGCGACGTGGGCGGTCAGGACATCAAGGTCGTGGTTCTCCGGAACGGAAAGGTGAAGGACTTTAAGCTGAACACCCAATGCTCGGCGGGAAACGGCTACTACCTGCAGGCGACGGCCGAGCGTTTCGGCTACAGCGTAGAGGAGTACGCCGAGGTTGCCTTCAGGGCCCGATACGCGCCCCGCTTTAACTTCGGCTGCGCCGTCTTTTTGGAGGCCGACATAGTGAACTTCCAACAGCTGGGTTGGACGGCCGAGGAGATACTGGCCGGGTTGGCCAAGGTTTTGCCCCTCAACGTTTGGCTCTACGTTTGCCAGGAGCCCAACTTGAGGAGGTTGGGTCGCGTTTTCGTCCTGCAGGGGGGAACGCACAAAAACCTGGCGGTGGTGAAGGCCCAGGTCGACTTTATAAAGTCGAAGGTGCCGGAGGCTAAGGTTTACCTCCACCCCCACGGTTCGGTCGCCGGCGCCATAGGGGCGGCGCTGGAGGCCAAAAGGGTGGTGGAAAAGGTCCCGGCCCGTTAGGGCCGGCCCCTTAAAACCTCCTCTTCGTAGCGGCGGAGAAAGTAGTCTATGGTTTCGACGCGAATCTTTATCGAACCGGAGGGGCGGTTTTCGTCCAGCTCGTGGAAGGTAAAGTAGGGCGTCTTTGAGGACTCCAGAATCTCCTCCACCGCCGAGTAGATGGGGGCGTCGTGGCCGCAGCGGAAGGACGAAAGGTCGACGACGGCGAGGTTTGGATGGCGGGAGGCAAAGAGGGCTCCCCAAACCTTGAGCGAAGAATTTTCGCTGTAAGGTTTTGGCCAAACCGGTCTTATCGACAGCGGGTGGTCGGGCCAGTCGGGTCCAAAGAGCCTTTTTAGGTATTCCCCGTCCTTGGGGAGCGCTTCGAGGGTGAATATCGGATAACCGCGGCGGTGAAGTTCGTCGGGTATTCCGTGGTGGATTCCCGGGTCGCGGTGGTAGGGCCTTCCCAGGAGGAGTATTCCGACCTTCTTTTCCCTTTCGAGGAGTTCGAGGACCTCCCTTCCCCTCCTTTGGAGCTCCTCGTGAAACCGCTTTAGGGCCGAAAAACCTTCTTCGACCGCCGCGGCGACGGCCGCCTCCGAAACCCCGAAGTGGTCCTTAAGGGCTTCGTAAAGCTCCTTTTTGAGGAGGGCGGGACGGTCGAAGTCGAGGACCGGATTGAGGTAAAGTCTCTTTCGGAGGGCAAACTCGTCCCGCTCCTTGGTAAAGGCGGCCTTTACGACCTCGGGGGTGGCCGCGACGGTGGGACAGGCCCAGTGGCCCTCGGCGTTTTCTATCCGCGGCGGCAGGGTTCGGACGCAGGGGAAAAAGATTAGGTCGCACTCTTTTTCAAACAGCAGTTGGTGGGTGTGGGCCAGCGCCACCTTCGAGGGAAAGCAGGGGTCTATCGACCCCCTTTTGGAGCCGCGGCGGTAGAGTTCCTCGTCGGTGTAGTCGGAAAATACGACCTTCCTAAAGCCGAGGGCGGCGAAAAAGGCGCGGAAAAAGGGGGCCAAACTGTAGGCGTTTAGAACCCGCGGTATCCCGACGGTGGTCTCCTCCGGCTTTCTCTTTTTCCTCCCCAAGAGGGAAAGGAGGGGTCTTTTGACCTTTACCGGTTTTACCTGCAGGGGTTCCTCGAAGGCGAGGCGGTTGGCCAGCTCGACGAAGTTGGGATACTTTCGCGATTGCTCGCGCAGGCGCCGCAGGTAGTCGCGGAGGGCCTCCCGGTCGAGGAACTCGCCCTTTTCGCAGGTGGCGACGACGAAGCGCCTCGTTTCGCCGCCGGCGTCGACGTCGACGAAGGTCCGAACGCACTTGTTGGGGCAAAAGTGACAACGGGTCTCCTCGCCCCTCAGCGTCCTGTAGCGGACGGCGTCGAGTTTTTCGAAACCCACGAAGGAGGTCATCCTCCGATGAAATTTAAGGTCCTAAAGTTGATGTTTGGGATGAGGCCGGTTCTGCTTTTTGGGGGGCTGACGGAGGCCCACGACCGCCTCTTGGAGGCGACCCTGAGGGGTTTCGGCTACGAGGCGAGGCGGCTGCCCACCCCCGACAACGAGGCCCTTCGAATCGGCAAGGAATACTGCAACCGGGGCGAGTGCAATCCGGTCTACTACACGGTGGGAAACCTGCTGAAGTTTTTGTTCGAGCTCCGCGAAAGCGGCGTCGACCGAATAGAGGAAAGGTTCGTCTTCGTGACGGTGGGTTCGTGCGGACCCTGCCGCTTCGGCATGTACGAAACCGAGTATCGGAAGGCCCTCCGCGAGGCGGGCTTTGAAAACTTCAAAGTGGTGGCCCTCGACCAAGGCCGCGCCCTGACGGAGGAGCTAGAGGAGGCGGGCGTAAGGCTGACGAGACCGCTCGTTTTGGCCCTCCTCAAGGCGGTCGTAATCGGCGACCTCCTCAACGACCTCTATTACCGCGTAAAACCCTACGAGGTCGAAAAGGGCGACACCGACCGCTGGAGGGAGCAAAGCCTCCAAAAACTGGAGGGGGCCCTGAGGGCGGGCCGGGACCCGCTGCCGGTTTTGAAGGAGGTTTGGAGGGACCTTTCGGAGGTGGAGGTCGACCTCCTGCGGCCCAAGCCGAGGGTCAAAATTATCGGAGAGTTCTTCGCCCAAACGACCGAGGGCGACGGCAACTACCGCCTGGCCCGCTGGCTGGTGGAGGAGGGCGCCGAACCCTCCGTCGAACCGGTGGTGGGGTGGATACTCTACCTGGTGCACCAAAAGGCGCTGGAGGTGAGGATTGACCCCGAAGGGTCGAAACTTCAAAAGCTGACCCGACTGGCGAAGCTCAAGCTTTTGGACCTGTTGGTGAGGTTTTACTACGCGCGCTTTCGCCGGGCGCTCGGAAACAAACCTTCGCCGCTCAAGGACCCGGCGAAGCTGGCAAAACTCGCCGCACCCTACTACCACCCGCGGCTGGTGGGCGGCGAGGGCTTTCTGGAGGTGGCCAAGCACCTGGAGGCGTTCGGAAACCGCTCGGCCGACTTGGTCGTTTCGGTAAAGCCCTTCGGGTGCATGCCCTCGACCCAAAGCGACGGCGTTCAGGCGAAGGTGGTCGAGGACCTGGGAAGCCTCTTCGTTTCGGTCGAAACCTCGGGCGACGCCGAGGCCAACGCCAAAAGCCGCATCCTCATGAAACTCTACGAGGCCCGGGAGCGGGCTCTGGCCGAATTCGAGGAGACCAAAAGGCGGCTGGGTTTGACCGAAGGCCGAATTTCGGAGCTTTTAAAAAGGAAACCCGAGCTGCGGCGGGCTACCGCCGTTTTGCCCGAGCGCTCGTCGGTCACGGCGGTAAACGCACTCTACTACCTCGCGGGAGCTTGAAAAACTCCCCCAAAGGGGCTATATTTAGAACTTTCGGCCGGAGGGGTGGCCGAGCGGACGAAGGCGGGGGACTCGAAATCCCTTGAGCGGGTTCAAGCCCGCTCCGCGGGTTCGAATCCCGCCCCCTCCGCCTGTTTGAAAAAGACTTCCCTTTGGCGGTCCGTCGGACCTTCCGACCCGCCCTCGGAAAAAATTCGCCTTTTCCGAAAAGGGGTTTGGAGAGGGAGAAAGTCCCCCCGAAGTGGACCTTGCGTTCAAACCTCCCCGTAGGTTGCAATCTTTTGGAAGGTTTCCATGTCGGTGACGAAGTCGTCGGTAAACCGAACGTAGAGTTTTCCGACCTCGTAGTCCCAATCGCGGGGCGGCTCCTGCCCCAGCGCCGCCGCCAAAAGCCGCGCCGGCAGGTTTACGCCGGCGCCGGTGGCAAAGTAAACCCACGCGGGAAAGCGGGGATTCACCTCTATCAGGTAGAGTTCCCCTTCGGGGGTGTAGATACACTCGAGTTCGAAGGCGCCCCGCCAGCGCAGTTCGCGGACGAAGTTTTGGGCCGCCTCCAGCATTTTGGGATTTTTTATCGTCACTCCGGTCCAAATTTTGCCCAGCTGGGTAATCCAGAGTTTTTTGACGTTCAGAAACCCGAAGTGGCCGCCCTCGCCGTCGCCCACCCCTACGAGGTTTACCTCCTCGCCGGTCACCACCTGCTGGACCAAAACGGGATAACCCCACTCGGAGACGATGGCGTTAAACTTTTCGACCGCCTCCTGGTAGTTGTAGACCTTGTAGGCCTTGTAAAAGAGGCCCTTTATCATCGCCGGGTAGCCCACCTCGGCCAACGCCTCGGCCAGTCCCTTGTAGTCGATTACCGGAATCGTTTTGGGCGACTTTACGCCGATTTTTTCGGCCACCTCGGGAAGTTTCTCCTTGGAGCGCAGGCGAAATTGCTCCTTGGTGGGTAAAAAGGTGGCAATACCGTACTCGCGCAGCCGGTCGGCGTACTCGATGTAAAGCGGCAGTTCGGCGTCGAGCGTCGGAATTACCGCGTCAAGCCCGTAGGAGTTCTTTACGTAAAGGAGGCGCTCCAGGTAGGCGTCGGCGCCCTGGGAAGGGTAGGGCATCAGGTAGCTCTTTTCTATCAGCCAACGCATGTAGACGCCCGGCTCCATCGGGTCGTAGGCCAGACCGACTATTGAGATTCCGGGGTTCCACTCTTTGAGGCTTTTGGCCACCCCCACGCCCGGACCCGGGTTGTCGACCGCGTTTATTCCGGAAACCCCCACTTTTACGGCCTTCACCGCCTAGCCCTCCTTTTGAGGTTCGAGAATTCCCAAAATCCGGAGCTGTTCGACGAAGTCGTAAAAGTCCCTTCGGGCGGTCTCCTCGTCGACCTCAAACTCCTCCAAAAGGGCCTTTACGACCTCCTCCTCCGAAAGGCCCTCGCGCAGTTTTTTGATAATAAAGAGCCCCGTCTGGTTGGTGACGAAGGAGTTTCCCGTTTCCGGGTCGAAGATAAAACCCTCCTCGTTGAGGGCCAAACGCCTGAGTTTTTCCATCAAGAGGAAGATGGTAAAGGAAGGTGGTCCCGCCTGGTAAATTAGAAACGGTTAAAACCGATGAGGGTCGGAGTAATAGGAACGGGTTACGTTGGCCTCATTCAGGCGGTCGGGTTGGCCGAACTGGGGTTTGAAGTGGTCGCTTACGACGTAGACCCCTCCAAAATCGAAAAGCTCAAAAAAGGCGTTCCGCCCATATACGAAAAGGACCTCGAGGGCCTTTTAAAGAAAAACCTCCACCGCCTGGAGTTTACGACCGAGGTCGAAAAGCTGAAGGGTTCGGAGGTCGTCTTCGTCTGCGTCGGCACGCCGCAGGACGCCAAGGGTAAGGCAAACCTCTCCTTCGTCTTTTCGGCCGCCGAGAGTTTAAAACCCCTTTTGACCGGCGGGGAGATAGTGGTTTTAAAGTCGACCGTCCCGGTGGGGACCAATCGGAGGATTCAGGACCTTTTGGGGGACGAGGCCTTCGTCGTCTCCAACCCCGAGTTTTTGAGGGAGGGAATAGCGGTCCGCGACTTTTTCAACCCCGAAAGGATAGTGCTCGGTTTCGGCGAAAACCACCCCGATTGGGTCAGGGAGAAGATGCTGACCCTTTACGGGTACTTCGTCGAAAGGAAAACGCCCTTCGTGATAACCAATTGGGAGAGTGCGGAACTCATTAAGTACGCCTCCAACGCCTTTTTGGCCATGAAAATCTCCTTTATCAACGAGTTGGCGCGTTTGGCCGAAAAGACGGGCGCCGACGTTAGGGACGTTGCCCAAGGAATGGGTTTGGACTCGCGAATAGGTCCAAAGTTTCTAAACGCCGGCATAGGTTGGGGCGGAAGCTGTTTCCACCCCGAGGAGGTCTGTTTCGTCGAAACCGAAAAGGGTTTAAAGGTTTTGGAGTTCCGCGAACTGGAAGGTTTTGAAGGTAAACCTTTAAAGGTTCTCTCCTCCGACGGCGAAAAACTCACCGCCGAAGGGGTTAAGTACCTCTCAAGGCGCTTTTATTCGGGGGAAATTTACTCGATAAAACTCCCCCTCGGAAGGGAGATAAGGGTCACCCACGACCACCCGATGCTCGTCTTCAGCGGCAAAACCTTTGAGGTAAAACCCGCCCAAGAACTCAAAGAGGGTGACAAAGTCGCCGTTCCCCTCGGGTGGTCGGGTGAAGGAAAAACCTTTGAGGTTGACCTGTTAAAGGCACTCTCTCCGGAGGTCAAAAGTCTAAGGTTTATAAACAAAACCATCGTAGCGGGAAGGTTCGAAAGTTTGAAACCCTTTTTGAGAAGGAAACACCCCCACGAGGTTAAAAGAACGAAAGTTTTAACGCCCGTTGCGGTGCCTACCTGCGGAAAAACCCTAAAAGGGGAAAAACTTGAAGGTCCGCTTTCGGCGGTCGGGAGCGGAAAAAGCGCCCCGGCGGGGTTTTTAAAGCTCGACGAAGACCTGGCGAGGCTCTTAGGATACTTCGCCGCCGTGGGTTGGATTTCGGAGGAGAAGGCGCCCGAAGGTTACAAACGCTACGAAGTCGGCTTTACTTTCCGTAAAGGGGAAACCGAATACTCGCAAGACCTGAAGGGGACTTTAAAAAAGCTCGGTCTCACCTACTCGGTCGTAAGAAACGGAAACGCCGAGAGCGTAATAGTTTCCTCCGCACCTTTTGCGGTGCTTTTAAAGGAGGTTTTTGAAACCGGCACGGGTTCCTACGACAAGGCGGTTCCCCCCCAGGTGCTCACTTCCCCGAAGGGCGTCAAACTTGAATTTTTAAAAGGTTGTTTGAGGGGAAACGGAAATGTAGCCGCCGTAAACGGCGGAAAGAACCTCCGCTTAGAGTTTGCCACCGCCTCCAAAAAACTCGCCTACGGGCTTTTAATTCTGCTCCAAAGCGTGGGAATCGTTGCCTCTTTAAGGAAAAACAAGCCCGAGGTTGGCGCCTACCTGCTCGAAGTTAACGAACTTAGTCAGTTGAAAGAACTGGTGCCCTTACTGGGTAAAAAAGCGGAAAGGTTTTTACCCGTTTTGGAAAACCGCGGGGAGACGAAACCTTCGGGGTTCGAAAAGGTCGGAAACTTGGCACTCTTTGAGGTCCGGGAGGTAAAAAAAGAACCCTACGAGGGGTTCGTTTACAGCGTTGAAACCGCAAACGGGTGGCTGGTGGCCGGGGGCGGGATTTTGGTTCACAACTGCTTTCCCAAAGACGTTGAGGCTTTGATATGGCAGTTCAGGGAGCACGAGCTCGAGCCCAAGCTCCCGAAGGCGACCAAGGAGATAAACGAGGAGCAACTGATATGGTTTTTCAACAAGATTAAAAAGGCCTACGGCGGAAAGTTGGCGGGAAGGACCTTCGCCCTCTTGGGTTTGGCGTTTAAGCCGGGCACCGACGACCTGAGGGAGAGCCCCGCCCTGAAGCTGGCCGAGCTCCTGATAGAGGAGGGGGCTTTCGTAAAGGGTTTTGACTTCGTAAAAGGGGCGAGGGAAAACGCGCGTAAGTTGGCCGAGCTTAAGGCCTCCACCCGCTACGGCTACGGTCTTACGGTCTACGACGACCTCTACGCGGCGGTAAGGGACGCCGACGGTGTAATAATAGCGGTCGAATACAAAGAGTGGAACAAAGAGGATTGGAACCGCATAGGGC
>JAADCT010000004.1 GCA_013154305.1 Aquificota bacterium | reverse complement strand
ACTTTAAGAATTGGGATTTAATCATAATCCCTATCGGAAAGGTAAAAAGAAAAAAACAAACTCGAATTTGCGGGGTGCCGGCGGTTTCGAGACAAAAGAGCGGAATGCGCCCGTCTTCGTCGCAGACCGGGGAGGGTTCGCGATAGCGGTCCGCCGTAAAAAACTTTCGGGCCGAGGTCGGTTCGTCATCCTCCTTTTTACCAACCGCGGGCGGAAAGGTTTAAAACGGCCCCGCCGGCGGAAGGTTTTAACCTCCCGAACTTTTTCGGGAAAGCAACTCCTTGCACCTTTTCAGGGCCCCTTCCATCAAAGAGACCAACCCTTCGAGGGTGCGAAGGGGCGGCTTCTCCCGCGGCGGGTCCGCGATTAGTTTCAGAAAAACCTCCAATCGGTCGGGGTCGTAGAGCTTCAAAAACCTGACGGCGGGTCTCAGGCGGTCCTCGTTTCTCCCGCCGCGGAAGCCGAGTTCAAAGAGGCAGTCCGCGACAAGGTCCTTAAACCTTTCGACCGACCGCCGGAGCGAAACCCCCGCCTCCCGCAACGGTGTACGGTCGGGGAGTTCCCCCAAACGGAGTTCGAACTCCTCAATCCGCTTTAAGGTTTTCAGGTTAAGTCGGACCTTTTCGAGGTCCGGGGGCTTTAGTCCCTTCCTCCGCGCCAACTTTCGAAGGGTTTCGTATCCTTTGAGGTAGACCTCCTTCGGGAAGATTAAAACTGTTTTCCTAACGCTGTAGGGAAAGTGAAAGTAGCGCCAGACCACGGAGCGGGAAAGGAAGTAGGCGTCGGTCTCTATCGGGTAGCACCGGTAGCACGAACTGCAGTCGTAGAGCCGGACGGTTTTTACCTTTCCGGGTTCGAACTTCAGTTCCCAAAGGAGGGAGGAAACGGCGGCCCCGACGACCTCCTCGTAGAGGTTTTCGTCCCCTTCGACCCCGTAGAGGAGGCTAATCAGGTTTCTTCCGTTGACGCAGACGTCGGCTATCAGGTGGGTCGGAACGAACCGCTCGTCGACGCTCTTTTCGAGGGCCGCGGCGCTTGGCTCGCAAAACTCCAAACTTTTAACCTCTATCAACTCGTCCATCTTTCTAAAAAGAAGTTCCCGCGAAGCGGGCTTTTTTCCCGAATTAAACGCAAGGTTTTCCGCTTTGCGCGGACGGCGACCCGCGGAGCCTCCGCAGGGAGGTTAAAAGGGAAGAAAAGGCTACTTAGTTTCCTCTTTGAGGTAGCCCTTTTCTTTGAGCTTTTCGAGGAGCTGGCCGACGGTTGCGTTTTCGTCGAGGCCGAGGCCCTCCAAAAGCCGCCTTATCGAAACCCACTTTTTGAGGACCATTCCTTGGGTTATGAGCCTTTCGAAGGGTTCGTCGTAGTCGACCAGGCCGAGGTCCTTTAAAAACTTTTCGAAAAAGCGGGCGTAAAGCAGGTGAAGAACGGCGTGCTCTATGCCGCCCACGTAAACGTCGACGGGCATCCAGTAGTTGGCCTTTTCCTCGTCAAAGGGTTTTCGGTCGTTTTTGGGGTCGGTAAAGCGCAAAAAGTACCAAGAACTGTCGAAGAAGGTGTCCATCGTGTCGGTTTCCCTGCGGGCGGGTCCGCCGCACTTGGGGCAGGTGGCGTTTACGAACTCCTCGTTGGTCTCGAGGGGGTTTCCCCGTCCGGTGAACTCCACCTCGAGGGGAAGCCTGACGGGAAGTTCCTCCTCGGGGACGGGAACGACCCCGCACCTTTCGCAGTAGACGACGGGAATGGGCGTTCCCCAATACCTCTGCCGCGACACGTTCCAATCCCTCAGGCGGTAGGTCACCTTCCTCCTTCCGAGGCCCAACTTTTCGAGTTTTTCGACTATTTTTCTTTTGGCCTCCTCGCTGTCGAGACCGCTGAACTCACCCGAGTTTACCAACTTTCCCCTTCCGGTGTAGGGAAGCTTTTTGTTTTCCTCCATCGGGGGTATTTATTATTCCACCCGCCGCGGCAACTTCCCCCCTTCCCCCGTCGGGGGCATCCTCGGAGTTTTTCGACCTTTGCGGGGAGGCGCTCCGGTTTCCCGCCGGAGTACTCGGTCCCTTTAAAAACCGCCGGCGGGTTTAAAAACTTTAAAATTTTTGGCCTTGAGGAGGTCGAAGGGTGGCAGACCGCGACGAAAGGGAGCTCGACAAACTTTTGGGTCTTTACGAGCTCGTTTTTAAAACCGGAACTTCCACCGAGGTTCCCGCCGCCGGTCCCGCTCACGCCGTCAGGGTTTTGGCCTTGGCCCTGGGTCTTCCCGAAAAGTGGGTTTGGAACTCTTTGAGGGAAATTCGCGTCGTTAAGGACCCGGAAGTTTTCTTCGTCGGGAGCTCCAAAAAGTCGGACCTCTGACTCCCAACCCCCGAGGGAAAGAAAAGACCAACCTCGACCGGGACGGCGACCCTTCCCTCCTTTTGAGGGACCTTAACTTTAAACTTCCGTAAGATGGTGGGCCAAACCCTAGTCAGGTTTATCAAAGACGGAAAAGAGGTTTCCTCCTATTTGGCTATCGGCCCTATAATCCGACCCTACAAAGGAGAAAGGGTCGACAACGAGGTCGTTTTTGAGCTTCAAACCGTTCCCGAAGATAGCCGCTACTTGGGAGTGGGAAACGCCACCGTTAGGGTTAAAACCCCCGAAGGGGAAATAACCCACAAACTCCTTTTAAAGCCCGAAGGCGTTTGGGACGAATGGGTTGAGGAGTTTGAGGACCTTCCCAAATTGAACGATAGTCTTCTGAGAACTTTGGCACCCCTTAAAGGAAAAATTGAGGACGAGGAACTCAAAAGGGCCCTCGGGGAATTTCTCAGCCGCCTGATAGCCCACACCGAAACCTTCAAAAGGGAACTGGAGAGGCTCGAAGGGATTGCGATTAAAGAGCCCCTTTGGTTGGTTCAGGTGCTTAAGTACAAACCCTCCGACCGATTCGGGTTAGATACCTTGAGCTGGGTTGAGGTTTCCAACTTCGACTACGAAAGGGAGTTTTTGGTCTGCACCGAAGACAGGAGGATAGAACTTTCGCCGATTAAGGGGGCGGAGCTTGAGCTGTTTGACGCCCTTTGGAGGAGTTTGGAAAAGGGTTT
>JAADCT010000057.1 GCA_013154305.1 Aquificota bacterium | reverse complement strand
CTTTTTCCCTTCTTCAGGGCGTAGGCGACGAGGGAACCGACCGCGTGGTGGGCTTCCCTGAAGGGGACCCCCTTGCGGACCAGAAAGTTGGCCAAGTCGGTGGCCAGCGTTAGGTTGCCGGCGTTTTGTTCCATCCTCCCTTTTCTGGGAACCAAACCCTCTATCACCTTTTTCATTCCGACCAAAGAGCCTTTAAGGGTTCTAACGGCGTCGAAGACCGGTTCCTTATCCTCCTGAAGGTCCCTGTTGTAAGCCATCGGTAAGCCCTTCAAAACCGTCGAAAGGGCTACATAATCGCCGAGAACGCGGCCCGTTTTACCGCGAATGAGTTCCAAAACGTCGGGGTTTTTCTTGTTGGGCATTATAGAAGAACCGGTACAAAGTTTGTCGGGAAGGTCTACGTAGCCGAATTCTTCGGAAGCCCAAATAATGAGGTCCTCGGCCAGACGCGAGAGGTGAAGCATGGTAATGTTGCAGGCGTTTAAAAACTCGAGGGCAAAGTCGCGGTCGGCGGTGGCCTCCATCGAATTTCTTAAAACCCGCGTAAAACCCAGCTCCTCGGCCGTAAAGAAGCGGTCGAGGGGAAAGTCGACGCCCGCCAGGGCCCCGCTTCCGAGGGGTGAAGCGTCGAGCCGGCGAAAGGTGTCGGCAAACCTCTGGGCGTCCCTTAAAAACATTTCCCTGTAGGCGAGAAACCAGTGGGCGAGACGAACGGGCTGGGCCTTTTGAAGGTGGGTGTAACCGCTGACTATTACGTCAACGGTCTCTTGCGCCTTTCGGAGGAGGGCTATTCGCAGTTCCTTTAAAAGGCTCAAAATTTCCTTAATTTGTTCCTTTAGGTAGAGACGAAAGTCGGTGGCGACTTGGTCGTTTCGGCTGCGGGCGGTGTGGAGTTTACCTCCGAGCTTTCCGACGCGTTCGGTAAGGGCTTTTTCTACGTTCATGTGAACGTCTTCGAGCTCGGTCTTCCATTCAAAGCGACCCTCTTCCACCTCCCTAAGAATTTGTTTCAAACCCTCTATCAGAATTTTGGCCTCCTCCTCGGTTAAAACGCCGGCCTTTTGGAGGGTTTTGGCGTGCGCTATGCTCTGCTTTACGTCGACGGGGGCCAGCTCCTTGTCAAAGGATACGCTTTCGGTAAACTCTTCCACGAACTTGTCGGTATCCTCCGAAAAGCGACCTCCCCAGGGTTTGGAGTCGGACATAAACACTCCATTTAAACGCCTAAGGCGGCGGAGGGCAAGGACCTGCGCCTTCCGTGGCCCATTTACAATTGCCTACTTATGTTCGACCCCCTGAAGGAGGAAGTTACCCCCGAACTGCTCGAAAAGTGGGACAAGGAGTACTTCTGGCATCCGTTTACCCAAATGAAGGTTTATCGGGAAGAGGACAACCTCATTTTCGAAAGGGGAGAGGGGGTTTACCTTTACGACGTGCACGGGAGAAAGTACATAGACGCTATATCCTCTTTGTGGTGTAACGTCCACGGTCACAATCATCCGAAGCTTAACAACGCGCTGGTAAAGCAGCTTTGTAAGGTAGCCCACACTACCACCTTGGGAAGTTCCAATCCTCCGGCTATTTTGCTGGCCAAGCGGTTGGTGGAGGTTTCGCCCCCCTGTTTGACGAAGGTTTTTTACTCCGAGGACGGGGCCGAGGCCAACGAGATAGCCCTCAAAATGGCCTATCACTACTTTTACAACAAAGGGGATAGGGAGCGAAAGTACTTTATCACCCTTTCAAACGCCTATCACGGCGACACTATAGGTGCCGTTTCGGTGGGCGGGATAGAAATTTTTCACGAGGCCTACAAACCCCTTCTGTTTAAAACTTTTAAGCTTCCGTCGCCCTACCTCTACTGTAAGGAGCGCTTCGGCGGCCTTACGGAGGAGTGCAGGGAAGAACTGCTCAAACTTTTGAGGGAGATTTTGGAAAAGCATCACAGGGAGATTATCGGAATTACCCTCGAAAGCGGCATTCAGGCGGCGGCCGGAATGCTTCCCTACCCGAAGGGTTTTATGAAAGGGGTGGAAAGGTTGGCCAAGGAATTCGGCGTGTTGCTCATTGTTGACGAGGTGGCGACCGGTTTTGGCCGAACGGGAACGCTGTTTTTCGTAGAGCAGGAGGGGGTTTGTCCCGACTTCATGACGCTGGGTAAAGGCATTACCGGCGGTTACCTGCCGCTGGCGGCAACCTTAACCACCGAAGAGGTTTTCGAGGCCTTTTTGGGCGAATTCGGCGAGGCCAAACACTTTTATCACGGTCACACCTATACCGGAAACAACCTGGCCTGCGCCGTTGCGTTGGAAAACCTTAAGCTGTTTGAGGAGGAAAAAACCCTCGAAAGGTTGAAACCGAAAATCGAGCGTCTGACCGAAAAGTTAAGGGAGTTTTGGGACTTACCTTGGGTCTACGACGTTCGCCAACTGGGTTTTATGGCCGGTATCGAGCTTCGAAAACCCGACGGAGAACCTTTCCCTTACGGCGACCGCGTCGGGTTTAAGGTGGCCTACAAGGCCCGCGAAAGGGGGGTATTCCTCAGACCTCTAGGGGACGTAATGGTTTTGATGATGCCGCTGGTTATAAAGACGGAAGAGATGGATTACGTTTTGGACACCCTAAAGTGGGCTATTAAGGAAACTTTGGGTTCCTATTAGTGTTTCCGGGTGGAATTGGTTACCGTTATAAGGACGGGTTTTTCTACCTTTTCCTTATTAAGTTTCCAACAAAGCCGAACCTCGTAAACGAGGTAATCTTTACCTTTGCCGACCAAAGTGGCGTTGAAGGAATAGTAAAACTTTTTCCCGGTGGAGGGATTAGTGTAGCATACTACGCAGGCGTTTTCGTCCGAACAAAGTTTTTCGTCACAGGCTATGGAACTGGAACAGGAAGCGTTAAAGGCGGAACAGGCGCTAACGCCGCTACACTTTTTTAACTTTTTTGGCATTTGAACCAAAGTTTTGGCGGCGTCCACGGCGTGGGAGGCGACGGCGGTTGCCAACTTTTGGTTCATAAAAAACACTATCGTGTTCAGCAGTGCAACCGCCACCAGCGTTAAAATCAGCAATGAAACTAAAAATTCAATAAGCGAAAAACC
>JAADCT010000034.1 GCA_013154305.1 Aquificota bacterium | reverse complement strand
ATGGCGTCGCCGACGGTTTTAATCTTTTCGGCGTCCTCTTCGGGGATTTCGATGCCGAATTCCTCCTCGAGGGCCATTACGAGCTCGACCACGTCGAGGCTGTCGGCCCCCAGGTCCTGAACGAAATCCTTGTCGGGGGTAATGTTTTCTATGGGCTCCCCAAGTTGGTCTGCTATAATTTCCCTAACCCTTTGTTCGATATCCGCCATCGGTACACCTCCCTCTTTAGGTTCTTAAAGCTCCCTATATATTTTAACGAAAAACTCCTATCGCTCTTTGGCAAGTTTGACGAGCTCCTCCTTTCGGGAGTGTTCGGCCAGCAGGTCGGCCAGCTTTACGGCCTCGCGGGTCGAACGGGGATTGCAGAGGCCCTTCCACGCTATGTCGAAGGCCGTTCCGTGGTCGGGCGAGGTCCTCGGAACGGGCAGACCGAGCGTAAAGTTTACCCCCTCCTCAAAGGCCAGCATCTTAAAGGGAATAAGGCCTTGGTCGTGATACATGGCCAAAAAGACGTCGTAGCGCTCTCTTGCCTCTTTTAAAAAGGCGGTGTCGGGAACCAGAGGACCTTCGGCGTTAACGCCCGCCTCCTTTGCCGCCCGCACCGCCGGGGCTATGACCTCCGCTTCTTCCTTTCCGATTTGGCCTCCTTCGCCCGCGTGGGGGTTCAGACCCAAGACTCCCACCCTCGGTTTGAAACCGAAGTAGCGCTTCCACTCGCGGTCTATAAGAAGAAGCTTTCCAACTATCCCCTCGCGGGTCAGAAGTTCGGGAACCCTTTTGAGGGGTTCGTGGGCCGTTTGGAGAACCACCTTCAGCGGTTCGGAGTAGAAGGCCATCGCAAACTCCTCCGACCGCTGGAAGAAGGCGAAAAACTCCGTCTGGCCGGGAAAGGAGAACTTTCCCCCTTTTTGGGCCCAAAACTTACTTATCGGCATGGTGACGACGGCGTCAAAGAGCCCCCTCAAAACGTCGGCGGCCACCCTCCCCAAGTAGGTGACGGCGACGAAACCGGCCGCCTCCGAGGGCCTTATTCCCAAAACCCCTCGGACGCGGTCGAGGCTAATCAGGTAGACCCCCGGGCGGGTGGCCTCCGAGGCGTCTCCAATCCTCTCGTAGGTAAAGGAGGGATTAAACCTCTCTATTGCGTAGCGGAGGACGACCTCCTCCCCGTAGAGGACGTAAGCGCGGTCGCTCCTGAAGGCGGACGCCGCCTTTACCAGACACTCGTAGGAAATTCCGGCCGGGTCTCCCAAAGATATCGCTATCCTTCTCACCCAAAGAGGTAAATACTAAGGAGGAGGTCCCAGTCGTCGGAGCCTTCTCTCCAATTCCCTCCCGTAGGGGTCCAAGTTTTCGGCGTCTTCTACCCGAAGGGGTTCGCCCAGTCGGATTTTTACCTCCGAAAAGGGGAGGGGGACCAAAAAGCGGTCCCAACTGGGGAGGCGGAAACCCGAGACCTCAATGCGGACCGGGTATATCGGCCTCTTCAAAAGGGCGGCAGCGTAGAGAATGCCCCTTTTGACCCGGCAGCAGGGGCCGCGGGGCCCGTCGACCGTTATTGCCACGTGGTAGCCTTCCCGGACGGCCCTGATTAGCTCCTTTAAGGCCGCGGCTCCGCCGCGGTTTTTTCCCTCGTCGGTCGACCCCCTCAAAGTCCGATAACCCAGGCGCTTTAGCACGCGGGCGATAATCTCGCCGTCGCCGTGGCGGCTGACCACGGTGGCCAGCTTCGGCCTAAAGGCCCCGTAAAGCGTCAGCGGCAAAAGTTCGCCGTGGTAGAGCGCAATGAGGGCCGGGCGGTCGGGTTCGATGGCCCTCCAAAAGCGGTCGTCGAACCTTAAAGAGGAGCGCCACAGTCTTAAAACCCCGTAGAGGACGGGGTCGCTCCTTTGAAGGAGCCTCCGAAGGTGGGGTCGGAGAACCCTCCAGTCGAAGGGCATTTTCAAAGCTCCTTAACCATTGCGGTTTCGTCGCAACTGGGGAACTTGGGGCAGTTGAGACAATCGGTCCAAACCTTGTGGGGTAAAAAACCCTTTTCCACCTCCCTGAAGCCGAGTTTTTTGAAAAACTCCACCTGATAGGTCAAAACGAAAACCCTGGCCAGCTCCATCGAACGGGCCTCCTCCAGGCAGGCCTCCACCAGCTTTCGACCGATACCTTTTCCCCTGAAGGAGGGGTCGACCGCCAAACTCCTTATCTCGGCCAGGTCCTCCCAGGTCACGTGCAGGGCCGCGCAGCCCACAATCCGACCTTCCGTTTCAAAAACCCAAAAGTCCCTAACGTTGTCGTAGAGCGAGTTCAAACTCACCGGAAGGAGGAGGCCCTCCTTGGCGTAGAGGTTTACGAGCTCGTGGACGCGGACCATGTCCTTGGGCTTGGCCTTTCTCAAAACCCCCTTCATAACGGAATCGGTGTAAAAAAGTTTAAAGCCCGCCGAAGGCGGGAAACCTATTCCACGTTGGCCACCTGCTGGCGTATTTTGTCGACCTCGGCCTTCATCTCAACGTTGAGCGGAAAGAGGTCGGGCAGTTTGTTGCCCATAGTGTTTACCTCGCGCAGCATCTCCTGCGCCACGAATTCCAGCTTTTTGCCCACCGGCGAACCCTTTTCGAGCTCCTCCCTAAAGAGGGCTATGTGACTTTTTAACCTCTCCACCTCCTCGTTTACGTCGCTCCTTTCGAGAAGGAGTTTTATCTCCTGCACCAGGAGCGGGTTCTTTTCAAAGCCCTCGCCCAGGAGCTTTTTGGCCTTTTCCTTCAACCGCTCGACGAGCCTTTGGGTAAGTTCGTCCTTTTTGAGTTCCACCTGTTTCAGCAGCTCCTCCAGGCGGTTCAAACTGTTTTCTATGTCCCTTTTGAGGTTTTCCCCTTCCTGCTCGCGGCTCTTTAGAAAGTCCCTCAGGGCCGCCTTAAGCGTTTCGAAAAGACGACTTTTAAACTCCTCCGACTGGACCAGGTCCTCCTCGGCCACCAGTGGGTTGTAAAACTTAAAGGCCAGCTGGAGCGTCAAGTCGTCGCTTATGGAGAGCCCGAGCCGTTTGGTGGAGGCCACAATTTCGTCGACGACCTCCGCCAGGTCCTCTATCCGGACCGCCGGCTTTACCTTTACGAACTCCACGTCGACCGAAACCTGAACGCTTCCCCGGTGGACCGCTCCCTTTACCAACGAGCGGATTTCCTTGTCGTAGACGGCCAGTTCGCGGGGCGTTCGGACCGAAATTTCCAGTCCCTTACCGTTTACCGAACGAATTAGCGCGGTTATCCGAAAGCGGTCGCCCTTAAACTGCGCCCGGCCCACTCCGGTCATACTCATCAGCTTTCCCATCGTTCCTGCCTCCTCACTTGGCCCAGCGGGCGCCTTCGGCGTCGGCCTCGAGCACCTTGTAACGCGCCGCAAAACCGAGCCGCTTCATAATCTCAACGCCCCTGCGGCCAATCTCGTCGGCGTTTTTTCTCGTAAAGACGGCCAAAGTGGAGCCGCTGCCGCTGATGAAGGCCGCGTCGGCACCCAGCCGGTAGGCCTCCTCCTTAAAAACCTCAAAGCCCGGAACCAACTTCGAGCGGAAGGGTTGGTGGAGACGGTCCTCGGCCGCGTGCCGCAGGGCCTCAAAGTCGCGGTTTACCAGCGCCGCCACCATCAAGGCCGCCCTCTGAAGGTTGAAAACCGCATCCTTCAGCGAAACCATAGAGGGCAAAACCCTCCGGGCCTCCTCGGTGAGGACCTCAAACTCGGGAACGAGCAAAACCACCCGCAGTTCGGGGGGAAAGTCGAGCCGCTCGAAGACGACCCTCCTCTCCCCGACGAGGGCCGAGACGGTAAAGCCCCCCACCAATGCCGGAACCAGGTTGTCGGGGTGGCCCTCAAAAAGGAGGGCAAGCTCCAAAATTTCCTCCTCCGAAAGTTTCAGGTCGTTGAGGCCGACGGCCGCCAGGATGCCGCCCAATATCGCCGTCGCCGAGCTTCCCAGACCCCGGCCGACGGGAATTTCGTTCTCCTGAACGACCCTTATCGGCCGGTCGTCGACGCCCAACTCCTGACAGGCCCTTATGTAGGCCCGCAGGAAAAGGTTGTTGACGTCGGTCGGTAGACGGTCCGCCCCCTCGCCGTAAATTTCAACCGCAAAGGCGTCGCTCTCTTCCACCGTAAAGCGGTTGTAGAGCGTAAGCGCCAGACCGAAGGCGTCGAAACCGGCGCCCAAATTGCTCGTGGTAGCCGGAACCACTATTTGCATAACTGATTAATTTAGGGAAAGCCCGCCTTCGGCGGGAAAAGGGCGGTTTTTAAAATGGGACAGGCGTTGCACCTTAAGGTCGTCTTTCCCAACGGCCGAACGGCCGTCTACCGAACTTTTGAAGAGCCCGACTTTGACCCGGTTGGCTATCGCGTTCTCGTTCCACTAAAGAGCGGAAAAGGCGCCACCGGCGTCGTCGTCGGCCGCTTTTACGCCGAGCCTTCGTCGGAAACGCCCTTCGTCGACAGCTTCCCCGACCGCCATCCGGTGGTAAACAAGGCGGCCTTTTGGGTCCTCAAAAAGGTCGTCTTTGAATACCTGTCCACCCTGGGCGAGTCCCTTTTTAAACTCCTGCCCTCCTGGGCCGACTGGTATCAGGAGACCTTCGTCGTGCCGGTTGACAAAAACCCCGTCGGGCTTCCCAAGAGTCTTAAGAACCTCTTTGAGGAGCTCAAAAGGAGGGGAAAGGTCCCCTACGAGACCTTCGTAAAGCGGTTCGACCCCAAGTTGGTCAAACTCCTGAAGGACCACCACCTGGTTAGGATAAAAACCGAGTGGGTGGCACCCAAGGCGGAGGAGACCTTCCTTCGGTTGAAGGTTTCCGACCCGGAGGAGGTCCTGCGCCTCGTTTCCCGCGCCTCCCGAAGGAGAAAAAACGAGGTTTTGAAACTTCTTCGGCTCTTTGAATACCTCGACCTCCCGACGCCCGAAAGACTGAGGGAGGAGGGTATTTCCTCCGAAACGCTCCGCTATCTGGAGAAAAAGGGCGTCTTGGAGAGGTTTACCGCAACTTTGCCGCCCTTTAGGGAAGTTCCCCGTCAGGACCTTCGGCCCCTTTACGGGCGGCCCCTTCCCGAGAGACTGCTTTTTAAAAACCTTCCCTTCGACCGAAAGCTGGAGCGCCTTACGGAGGTTTTGGAAACCGCCCTCTCCGAGGGACGCGATGCCCTCGTTCTGGTCCCAAGGCTGGAAACGCTGGAGAAGCTTTGGGAAGTTCTGCGTCCGCGTTTCGGCGACCGCCTTTTGGTCCACCACTCGGCCCTCTCCCAAAAGGACTCCATCCGCAGCTGGTTTGCCGCCGCCGAACCTTGGCCGAAAGTCCTGCTGACCACGCCGCAGTGGCTTTTTGCACCCCTGAACAAGCTCGGCACGGTGGTTTTGCTCGACGAGAGCGCTCCCGCCTACAAAATGCAGCGCTCGCCCTACCTGAACCTGAAAAAACTGGCCTTTTTACTCGCCAAGGCGTCAGAGGCGCGGTTGGCGGTTTTTGCCGACCCCCCTTCGCTGGAGGTGCACCTGCTTTCTTCCTCCTTTGTAAAGGAGGAGAGTAAAAGAAACGCCCGAAGGGTCCTGTTGGAGGGTAGGGACCCCTTTAGGGAAACCCCGCTGGTTCAGCTCCTTTCGGGGCGGTCGCTCGTTTTGGTTCCGAAAAGGGGGTATTCGAACCTCCTTTGTCGCCGTTGCGGCAAGCTTTTGGAGTGTCCCCGTTGCGAGGCAAACCTCGTCTTAGAAACGTCGGGGGAGGTGGTTTGTCACCTGTGCGGCTATTCGGCCAAAGGGCGCCTGTGTCCCCGCTGCGGGGAGGAGGCCCAACCCTTCGGCTACGGCGTCGACCGCGTTCGCAAAGTTTTAGAGGGAACCGGCGCCGAGGTTTTCACGCATCCGCCGCAGGAGGGGCAGTTCGAAACGGTGGCCGTCCTCTTCGCCGACGCCCTTTTGGGCGTTCCCGACTACCGCAAGGGCGAGGACCTCTTTGAGTACCTGAAAAAGGCGGAAAACCTCACCGCCGAAGGCGGTCTTTTCGTTCTCCACTCCAACGAAAAGGACCACCACGCCGTTAGGGCCGTTTTGGAGGGCCGCGACGAACTCTTTTACGAGACCGAACTCGAATACCGAAGGGCCTTAAACCTTCCCCCCTTTTCGCGGCTCTATCTGGTTGCGATAAACCTCAAGGAGGAAAACGAGGAACTCGCCAGAGACCTCTACAGGGAACTAAAAACCCGCCTTTTCGGCCTTCCGGCGGAGGTTGAATTTTCCAAGGCTCCCACCTTTCGACTGAAGGAAACCTACCGCTACCAGGTTCTGGTGAAGGTTCCCCAAAAGGTGGAAGAGGGAGAGCTGAAAAAACTACTTAAGGAATTGAGGGAGTTTAAAAAACGCCACCGCTTCGTCCGCATCGTTCCCAATCCCCGCAGCGTCAGGTGAGGTCCACCAGTTTTCCGGGATTGAAGAGGTTTTTGGGGTCAAAGAGGCGTTTAACGCCCCTGACGAGCTCCAAACCCACCTCACCCAGCTGCAGTTTCAAAAAGGGTTTTTTGGTTATTCCGACGCCGTGTTCGCCGGTTATCGAACCGCCGAATTCCACCGTCAGTTTAAAGAGTTCTTCGACCGCCCTTTCCACCTTTTTAAGCTCGTCCGGATTGGAGGCGTCGAAGATGAAGTTTACGTGAAGGTTTCCGTCGCCTATGTGGCCGAAAATTGCGCAAAGCAGACCGTACTTTTGCGCCAGCTTCTGAACCGCCGGAACGTATTCGGCCAGCCGACTGCGCGGAACCACGATGTCCTCGTTGACTTTACCGGTGCCGAGCTTGGAAATGGCCGGGCCGAGGGCACGGCGGGCGGCCCAAAGCTTGTCCTCCTCCTCTTTGGTTTTGGCCGTTTTCGTCTCCACTCCCAACCTTTCGAGGATGGAGGCAACCTCCACCACCTCCTCGCGGACCGAAAGGGGATGACCATCGACCTCTATAAGGAGCATTCCCGCCTTGTCCTCCGGCAGGCCGAGATTTTTGTAGTCGTTTACCGCTTTTATGCAAACTCGGTCCATAAACTCGAGGGCGGAGGGAAAAACGCCGGAGGTCATTATTTTCGTTACCGCCTTCCCGACCGTCTCAAGGTCGTCAAAAAAGGCCAAAAGAACCCTCCTCTCCTTGGGCAGGGGAATGAGCCTTAAGATGGCCCCGGTAATCAGGCCCAAGGTGCCCTCGCTACCGACCAGAAACTTGGTAAAGTCGTAGCCGGCCACGTCCTTCATAACCGGCGCCCCGAACTTAAAGGTTTGGCCGTACTTTATAACCCCCTCCAGACCGAGAACGTAGTCGCGCGTTACGCCGTACTTGACGCATCGCGGGCCGCCGGCGTTTTCGGCGACGTTTCCCCCGACGGTCGAATACTTGTAGCTCGAAGGGTCGGGCGGATAAAAGAGACCGTGCTTCTCAACCGCCTTTTGGAGCTCGTAGGTGATAACCCCCGGTTCGGCGTAAACGGTGGCGTTTTCGAGGTCTATGCGAAAGCGGTTCATCCTTTCGAAGGAAACGACCACCTCGTCGCCCCTCAAACCGGCCGAGCCGCCCGTCAGGCACGACCCCCCTCCCCTCGGAATCATCGGAATGTCCTCCTCGTAGAGGACCTCGACTATTCTCCTTACCTCCTCCTTGGTTTCGGGAAAAATTACGCCCGCCGGAGGTTTCGTTTCTACCGGGATGGTGGTGGCGTCCCTTTCGTAGACCGCCCGGTGGACGGGGTCCAGGACCACCTTCTCCTCTCCCAACTCCCTTTGAAGGAGTCGGAGGACTTTTTCCACTTTGGGGGACGAAACCATAACACCACTTTTATAGTAAGGGTCGCCTCCGACCCCTCTTAGGAAGCTTTTTGTCTTCCTTCGGCGGTGGGAAGGTTCGACGAAATTAAAATCTGATAGGGATATGAAAAGACTTTACTACCACCTCGGGTTTTCCCTTTTGGTAACCTTGGCCGCCCTTTGGGTCGTGCTGACCAAACCGGTCAACTTCGGACTGGACCTCAAAGGGGGAATAGAAATCATCCTCTATCCCGAGGTGGAAAAGGCCCTTAAGACCCAATACGAGAAGTACGCCCAAAGCCTGTCCGAACTTCTCGAAAGGGAGGGTTACCCCGTCGTCGACTATAGGGCCGACGAAAACGGAATAGTTTTGGAACTCCTGGAGGTCCCTCCGAAGGAGAAGGTGACCCGCCTACTCAGGGAGCACTTCGGCGACCTCTTTGAGTTCGAAGTTGAAGGAAACCTGCTGAAGGTTCGGATGACCGAAAAGGCCCTAAAGAGGTTTAGGGAAACCCTCATTTCCAAAACCATTGAAGTTTTGAGAAAACGCGTCGACAGCCTCGGGGTGGCCCAGGCAATCGTTACCAAACTCGGCGAAAAGTACGTTTACATAGCCCTTCCCGGCGTTCTCGACGTTGAAAAGGCAAAGGCCATTGTCGGAAAAACCGCCAAACTCGAACTTCTGCTCGTTCTCGACTTCGGTCCCGACAAAGAGCGGCTCCTTTGGGAGGCCAAAGAACTGAAGCACGCAAAAGTCCTGCCGGGCGAGGACGGAAATTGGTACTTGGTTCAGTATCCGCCGGTCGTTACCGGTGACGACCTGGCCGACGCCTATCCCACCACCGACGAAATGGGCCGGCCCGCCGTCGGCTTTACCCTGACGCCGGAGGCGGCCCGTCGCTTTGCCGAATTTACGGAAAAGAACGTGGGTAAACCCATGGCCATAGTTCTCGACGGGCGCGTCGTATCCGCCCCCGTCATTCGCTCCCGAATATCCGACCGCGGAATAATTACCGGTCACTTTACCACCGAAGAGGTAAAGAACCTCGTCGTCGTCCTCAAGGGGGGAGCGCTGCCGACCGACCTCAAGATTGAGGAAATCCGCGTAATAGGTCCGATGCTCGGAGAGGCCGCAATAAAGCAGGGAATTATGGCCTTCGTCGGCGGCGTAATCTTGCTTACGCTTATTCTTCTTTGGCGTTACAAGGTGGCCGGCCTTACGGCAACCTTGGCCGTATTTCACAACGCCCTTTTACTTTGGGCCGGTTTGGCCCTTTTGGGCGCAACCTTGACCTTGCCCGGCATAGCCGGCGTTATTTTGAACATGGGTATTGCCGTCGACAGTAACGTTTTAATCTTTGAGCGGGTAAAGGAGGAACTCCGCAAAGGGGCACCGCTCCTTAGGGCCATAGAGCTGGGCTATCGGCGGGCCCTTTCGGCCATCGTGGACGCCCACGTTACCCTCCTCGTCGCCGCCCTAATACTGTCCCAATTCGACGCCGGGCCCGTCAAAGGTTTTGCCGTAGTTTTGGCAATCGGTACGATAGCCTCCTTCTTTTCCAACGTTTACATGTCCAAAGTTTTGCTGGACTTTGTGGCCCGCCGGCGGTGGTTAAAGTTTTCGATATAAATGGCCGACCTCGTCGTCCTCTCCGGCAGGGGTGAAATTCCCTTCCTCTTTAAAACCCTTGCCCGGGAAAAGGGATACGACCCGGTTACCGTAGGCGTTAGGGGAATTTCCGACCGCGGATGCGACTACTACGTTCCCTTTTTAGGTTTCAAACAGTTTGAAAACCTTTTGGACGAACTCGGTCGCCCTCCCGTAGTTATGCTCGGAAAGTTCGAACCTTCCCTCCTCTTTGCCGTTCAGGAGAGCCTGCTTTTCAAACTTCGTTTGCTTCTCGGAGACGACCTCTTTAAGGAAAACTACGAAACTTTTAAAAAACTGAGGGAGCAAACCCCGTCCCTTAAAACCGCCGACGTCGTACTGACCTACCTCCGATACATGGAAGAAAAAGGCTATAGCTTCCTTCCCTCGGAGGAGGTAAGGGAAATTTTTTCCCCTGCCCTTGCCCCGGAGGGAAACCTCACGCCGGTTCCCTTCGAACTTCGGTCCCACCATTGGGAATTTTTTCGGTTGGCGAAAACTTTGGCCGACGCCGAGGTCGGTCAAACCTTGGTCGTAAAGGACGAGATGGTGGTCGCCGTCGAGGCCATAGAAGGGACCAACGAAACCATAAAAAGGGCCTGCAGGTTTGCCGGCAAAGGACCGGTGGTAATTAAAGTCGGCAGAACCCTCCAGGATTATCGTATAGACATTCCGACCGTAGGAATGCAAACCTTAAAACTCCTCAAGCGGTGCCGGGCGAAGGCCCTCTTTTTGGAGGCAGGAAAGGTCCTAATCCTCGAAAAGGAAAGATTTTTAAAGAAAGCAACTGAGGCGGGCGTAGCGGTTATAGGTTTAACTCCTCGTTAGCCTTGTAAACCTTTTCCTTCATCCTTTGGCGATATTCGCGGAGTCTTTGTTCCAGTTCGGGGTACTTAAGCGCCAAAATTTGGGCCGCCAAAACCGCCGCATTGGTGGCACCCGCCTTACCCACCGTAACGGTGGCAACCGGAATTCCCGGAGGCATCTGAACTATGGAAAGCAGCGCGTCCAAACCTCCCATAAGCGGGGAAGTGTCGAGCGGTATCCCGATTACCGGCTTAGTCGTTTTGGAGGCTACGACCCCCGGTAAATGGGCCGCGTAGCCCGCCGCGGCAATAAACAGGTCAAAGTCCTCCCTCTTTACGAATTCTTCCACCAACTCCGGCGTGCGGTGGGCCGAGGCAATTTTCACCTCGTAATCGATGCCTAACTCCTTAAGGGTTTTAACGCAGGCCTCCGCATAGGGAAGGTCGCTTTTACTCCCCAACAGGATACCAACCTTTCCCACACCCATAGTGGGGTGTTTATTTTCCACAAAACTTGACTTCCACCGTCAGCTTGATTAAACTTAACAGGTATTATGGAAGTCATGGAAGTCATCGAAAAGACCAACTTTCTGATGAGCCTGCTGATTGCATTTTTGGCCATCGTCCTGCCCGGAGTTATGGCCCTGTTGTATTGGACCGTAAGGGCCGAGTAGAAAACCCCAACCCTACAGGTTGAATTTTGGAACAGAACCCGCCCGCGAAGCGGGCGGGGGTTTTATCCTAATTATTTTACGCTGTAAAGCCCTCAACTAGGGGAAGTATTACATTTAGCCGACGCCTTAGGTTTGCGTCAATCGGTGGATTCCTTTTTAAAACACTCCTCGCGGTGAATAAACACGTAGACGAAGTGTCCTATAACGCCCTTTATAAAGAGAATGGTAAAGGCTATAACCGCAAAGTAGAGGGCTATCCAGGCCGGTGAATGTTCCTCCGGCGGCGCGCCGTGAAACCACGCCCGCGTAATTAAGGTTCCGAAAAAGCCGATAATTCCCAATACGGCGAAAACCGTCCAGGTTTTGTATCCCCTTTTACAGAGGTCTCCCCAATGGAGCTTCATTCAAAGGATTAATTAAAAAGCGAGAAAAGAAGGGAAGGTTGAGAAAGGTTAGGTATTAGTCCTGGTCGAGGGCTTTGATGAGCCCGACGGTCAGGAAGGCTACGCCAAAGAAGTAAATAAAGGCAACGAGAAGCCACATGGCCCCACCTCCTTATTAGTAGTTGAATTGGCCTTTCCTGGCGGCCTCTTCGATTTGCTCGGGCGAGAGTTTGAACAGGAATACTTTGTAGATGTAAGCCGTGTAGGCCAATACGATGGGAACGGCTATTACGGCCGCCAGGGTCATTACCTTCAGGGTGTTTTCGGAAGCGGCGGTGTTCCAAACGGTCATCGAGTGCTCGAGACCGTAAATCGAGGGTACGGTGAACGGGAACAGTGCCGCGGCTACCGCAAAGAGTATACCGATGATGGCCAGGCTGGAGCTGAGGAAGGTTCCCCAAGCGCTACCCTTCTTAGCAAAGAAGTAGATGCCGAGCAATCCAATCACGCCCAAACCGACCAATACCCAGCCGAGGATGGATACGATTGCCGGAGCTTGGAAGAACAGGTTGTCCGCATAGGTAAAGACCTTGTCCATAACGGCGGGCCAGTTGTAGAAGTCGACCTGGATGGTCCTTTGGATAATTTCGGGGTCGTTGGTTTGGAAGGTGTGTTTGAAGCCGATGCTGGCAATAGCCCACAGGGTGGTAATCACCCACAGAACCGCCATGGGGAGCCACAGTTTGAGGACAAAGCCCCTCGACCTTTCGAAGTGCTCGCCGAGGGTTTTAACCATGAGCCATGCGGCACCGTGAACGATTACAAACAGCAATGCGGTAACGCCGACTAGCAACTTAAAGATACCGGCTGCCAAGTTGGGGAAGAACGGGTTAAGCAGTTGCAGGAAACCGATGATAGCCGGGAAGGTGGTAACCTCGCCGGTTTCGGGGTCGTAAATACCGTAAATGAAACCTTTGAGCGAAGTCGGGTCAAAGAGTGCGGTTTTTACGAAGGGCAAACCGACGAGGATGTTACCGAGTGCAACTCCCAGGACCAACGCAACGACGGCCGAGCTGATGGAAATGGCCCAGTCCCAGAAGCTCCTCCAGGCGCGGGAAGGTCTCTTGGAACGGAACTCGAAACCGACCGCCCTGAATATTAGGGCAAACAGTACCACCATTAGGGCCAGGTACAGTCCACCGAAAATGGCGGCGTAAATTTCGGGGAATGCCGCGTAGGCCGCACCGCCGGCGGTGATGAACCAAACCTCGTTACCGTCCCAAATCGGACCGACGGCGTTGAGGGCAATCCGACGGCTGACGTCGTCCTCACCCATGAAGGGAATAAGGATTCCGACGCCGAGGTCGAAACCGTCGGTGAGGACGTACATTACCCAAACGAGGGCAACGATAACGAACCAAAGGGGGACGAGGACGTCCCACCAAAGAGGAGAGAAACCCATTTCCATAGCTCTACCCTCCTATTGGATTTTGATTAATAAGCCTCCTGAGGCTTGGGTTCGCCCATGTCGGGGCCTTTTTTGGCGTACTTAGCAATGAGCCACCAGTCGAGGATTGCCAACACGGTGAAGATTACCAGGAATCCGATGAAGGTAATGGTCACTTCCAATACGGTGAGGGTCGGAGTTACGGCTTTGTAGGTGGTCAGACCCATGAAGGCACCGGGTACGGTGGTTTCAACCACCTGACCGCCCTGCTGAATCATTGCGGGGATTTCTTTAAACAGTTCACCCCAGATGATGTTTCCGTTGGCGTCGTGTTTGACCTCGGTCAGCGGATAAACGACCCACGGTTGACGACCGACTTCGGCGGTAGCCCAACCGAGCAAGCTAGCAATGTAGGGCAAGGGTATGCTGTAGAGTGCCAGTTTGAGAATCCAGGGTTTTTCGTGGAGCACGCCCTTCTTGGCGTAGTAGAAGGCTACCGTGAACACGAACACGAAGAAGAATGCCAGGTATACCATTAGGTGGAACGCCCAGTAGACGATGTTGACCGGCGGGTTAAACTCGGGCCACTGACCGTTAATCATAACGTTGTTTTGAATGATTTCGGCCAGTGCGGGATACTCGGCCATAGCTTTGGCGAAGTTCTCCTCAAAGGCCTTTTGAACGTCGTTCAAACCGGGCACTTGGGCGTTGAAGTCGTGGTATGCCAGGAAGCTGAGGATACCGGGTATGGGCAGGGGCAGTTTAAAGGCGTGCTCGTATTGACCCTCTTCGTTTTTGGTAACCCAAGCGGCCAACAGAATGGGAGCGGCGTGTTCGCTGTCAACTACGGCCTCCATAGCGGCCAGCTTGGAGGGTTGGGTTTTGGCTACTTCGTGGGCGTGAATGTCACCGATAACGACCTCGGAAACCGAGGCAATCATACCGAAAATGGCGGCCGCCAACGCCGACCGTTTAAAGAATTCGACGTGCTGTTTCCTGAGCAAGTGGTAGGCGCTGATACCGAGAACGAACATTGCGGCAACAATCATTCCGGCGGTAATGGTGTGCATGAACTTAACGTCGCCGACCGGGGAGAAGACTATTTGGGTGAAGTCGTAGAGCTCGGCCCTAACGCCGCCTACCCAGGTACCGGCTTTAAGAATTGCTCCGCCGGGGTGTTGCATCCAACCGTTGGCGAGCAAAATCCACAGCGCCGACAGGTTGGTACCGAAGGCCACCGCCCACGCGACGAGGGTCATTACGACGTCGTTAACCCTGTTCCAACCGAAAATCAGCATTCCGATAAACGACGACTCGAGGAAGAACGCAAACAGTGCCTCGATTGCCAGCGGAGCTCCGAAGATGTCACCGACGTAACGCGAGTAGACCGCCCAGTTCGTTCCGAATTCGAACTCGTGGGTAATTCCGGTGGCAACGCCCATTGCGAAGTTAATCGCGAAGAGCTTGGTCCAGAATCGGGCCATTTCCCGGTAAATCTGTTTGCCGGTGACCAGGTAGGTGGTCATCAGGATTGCGATAAAGAGCGAGATACCCAGCGTCAGGGGCACGAACAGAAAGTGGAAGTAAGCCGTGGTCGCGAACTGCAACCGCGACAGCGACGCGACCAATTCAAGTTCTGCCGCCATCCCTTAACCTCCTTGTCAAATTTTTGGTAAGTACAAAATAATAAGATAAAACCGCTTTTTTGACAATCACTTGCTTGAAATCAAGGGACGCGCTCAAGTAAAATTCACTCGGCTTGGAGAAAAAATTAGGGCTCCTTGGACCGGACTTAATAAATGATTAAAGTCAGGTTTTCGGGTCTTGACGAGGTTCAAAATTCGTAGTATAGTTATACTTCTGTCGGTTGAAAACGGAGGGTTCCTTAAAAGGGGTAGAGCCGGTAGCTCAGTCGGTAGAGCAACGGCCTTTTAAGCCGTGGGTCCCGGGTTCGACTCCCGGCCGGCTCACCTCTTGACTTGAACCCCGAAAAGGGGTATAATAAAATTTTTGAGTAGAGCGGGCAGCCCCCGTCGTCTAGCCCGGTCTAGGACACCGCCCTTTCAAGGCGGAGATCGCGGGTTCAAATCCCGCCGGGGGCGCCTAT
>JAADCT010000033.1 GCA_013154305.1 Aquificota bacterium | reverse complement strand
CACTTAGTGGAATTGAAACCCACTTTTCCACAGCGTCAGCCCGGCGGTAGAGTGATTGTTTTATCGCAACTTAGTGGAATTTAGAATTGAAACTTTATAGAACAAACAAAAAACGCTCTACTTGAAGGTTTTTAAAAATTCGCAATATTCGGGCGAAAGAAGACCGAGTTCGCACGCTTTCAGCAGGTGGGCCAAGTAATCGGGATGGGGTTTTAGGCCCTCTTTAAGTTTGTCGGGGGCCGCCAAATAAGTAAAGGCCCAAACCTTTTCCCCCGAGGGGAGGAGAACCTCCAAAAAGGTCCGCCCGTAGTGGTCGGGAAAGGCCTCAAAGCGGTCCAGTCGGGAGGTTGCCTGACCGAAGTCGACCTCGTAGAGGAGACCCTCCACCTTCGTTCCGAAAGAGGGTCTAATCGTTGCGCATCCGAAGGAGGGAGGAAAAGTTCTACAAACCTTGTCAAAGGTGAGGCGAAAGTTTTTCAAAAAAGCCCTTTTGAAGGAGTAAAACTTCACCCCTCTTTCGGTCATTCGTTCGGGATTTAGGTTCGAACCGTAGGCAAAGTAGTAACTTCTAACCGCCATTTGACGAAAGTATTTTTCCCCGAAGCTGACGCCAAACAATGTTTTTACCTCGCGGAGTTTGATTTAATTGCTCTACGATGACGGAAAAGAGCAGGGACGAATTTTTACTGGAGGAGCTTCTGGAAATATTGGCGTGCCCGCGGTGCAAGGGCGACGTCGAATACGACCGCGTCAGGAACGCACTCGTGTGTCAAAACTGCCGGGTGTATTACGAGGTAATCGACGGAATACCCAACATGGTGCCCGAAGAGGCCAAACCCCTCGAAAGGTGGTCGGAGGCCTAAGACCCCATGGAAAGGGATTGGAAGGCTTTGGACCTGCTGAAGTTTCCGGTTCTCATACTGAAAAGGGACCTGACGGTGGAATTTGCCAACGAGGCGGCCAAAAAGGCGGCCGTCAAACCCCAATCCTGCCGCTGTTACGAATTCAACTTCGGCTTTTCGGTTCCCTGTTTTGAAATTCCCGGTTACTCCTGTCCCCTTAAGGAAACCTTCGAAAAGGAACTCCCTTCGGCGGCCACCGTCGGAAAGTATCCCACCGCCGAAGGATACAAAAAACTCCTTCTGGAGGTCTTTAAGGTCGACGAAGAGACGGCCGCCGAGGTCATTCTCGACTACGAGAAAATAGAAGAACTGGGCGAGGACAATCCCTACTACGTTTCCAAAAGTAAACTGCTAAAGCTCATTCAAAGGCTTTTGGACGAAAACCGCGTCTTTTTCGTCAGCGTCGTAAACGTTAAAAAGCTTCGGTCGATAAATCAGCTCTTTGGCATCTCGGTCGGCGACCGCGTCATAGAGGCGATAGAGAGGGTTTTAAAAAGTCTGGCCTTTAAGTACGGCTTTTACTACTCGCAGGTGGCCGGCGGCTACTTCGTGGTCGTCGTTTCCGACAACGAGAGGGACCCTTACGCGATAGAAAAGGAACTGTTCGACTACCTCGAACGGCTTCAGGAACTTTACAACCTCCCCGTAAGGCCCCGAATTTCGATAGTTACCGGAAAGTTTTCCTCCCTGATTACCAAGGACGCCGACGAGGTTTTCAAAATCCTCTTTTACGCCGAAAAGTTTCTCGCCGGCGACGGCGTTCTCTACCTCAACGCGGAGCTGATAGACCAAATTCTCTCCAGTTTGGGTCTCAAAAAGCGGGTCCTCAACGAGATAGAAAGGATTTTGAAAGAGAGGGCCGTCGACGTTCACTTTCAGCCGATAGTGGACCTGAAAACGGGAAAAGTTGCCCACCTGGAGGCCCTCATTCGGGTCAAACAAAACGGCTCCTACCTCCCGGTGGGCAAGTTCATCGAACTCATTTACGAAATGAACCTGATAACCGACTTCGACCTTCAGGTCCTCGACAAGTTGGTCGAATACCTTCCCTACCTCAAGAGGTTCAAAAAGGAGGTGTTCGTAAACACCTCGGCGGTGGACCTGAAAAATCCCGAATACCAGAAAAAGCTCGTCGAAACCATAAACCGCTTTAAGGAGGAGGGTCTCGACCTCTCCTTGGAAATTACGGAGCAGTTTCTCCTCGACGAGGTCGAATTTTTGGAATTCCTCCACTCGGCCCACGGTTTGCGCTTTGCCATCGACGACTTCGGAACCGGCTACTCCTCCCTCAAACTGGTCATCGACCTCGTTTCCAAAGGGGTGGTCGAGGCCATTAAGCTAGACTGCTCCCTCGTCAGAAGCTACTTCGAAAACAACGAGGCCAAGGCCATCGTAAACTCGGTGGTGGGCTTTACCAAAGAACTCGGTCTGGAAACGATAGCCGAGTGCGTCGAAACCGAAGAGCAGGCCAAAACCCTTAAAGAGGTCGGCGTCACCCACGCCCAGGGTTGGTACTTTTACAAACCCATGCCCGTTTGGGAGCTGGAAAAGGTCCTTTCCGGGGAAGGAAGCTGAAAAACCTTCTCCTCGGACGGTCTTTCGGTGAAAGGACCCCGGCGGGTCCTAAATTTCCCTCCTTATGAGGAAGCTGTTTCTTTTAATTCCGGCCCTCGTTTTCGGTTTGAAAATCTCCAGTCCCGCCTTCGAAAACGGGGGAACGATACCCCAAACCTTTACCTGCGACGGTAAAAACGAAAGCCCTCCGCTGGTCTTTTCCGAAATTCCCGAAGGGACCAAAAGTTTGGTCCTGATAATGCACGACCCGGACGCACCCGCCGGCGACTTTACCCACTGGCTCGTTTACTCCATACCGCCTACGGTAAAGGGCCTTCCGAGAAACCTGCCCAAAAAACCGGTCCTCGAAAAGGGCATCCTTCAGGGCGTTAACGACTTCGGTTTCGTCGGCTACGGCGGTCCCTGCCCGCCCCCGTGGGACGGACCCCACCGCTACTACTTCGAACTCTACGCCCTCGACTACGAACCGAACCTGAAACCGGGGGCAACGAGGGAGGAGGTCGAAAGGGCCCTCGAGGGGCACGTAATAGAAAACGCCACCTTAATGGGAAGGTACAAGAGGACCAAACCCTTTATGTTCGGAAAGCTCTCCTCCCCTTAAAGGTCTACTTCACCACCAGGTTTATCAGTCGGTTGGGAACGTAGACGACCTTCTTCAGTTCCTTTCCTTCGAGGTGTTTGGCCACCGACGGGTGGGCGGTGGCCGCCTTCAGAACCTCCTCTTGGGAGGCGCCGACGGGAACGACCACCTTGGCGCGGACCTTTCCGTTGACCTGAACGGGAATTTCCACCTCCTCCACCTTGAGGGCCTCCTCGTCGGGCTCGGGATAGGGTTCGGCGTAAAGGCGCGTTTTTTTGCCCATTTTTTCCCAAAGTTCCTCGCAAACGTGGGGGGTTATCGGATAGAGGAGCTTCAGCATCGTTTCGGCCGCCTCCTTGAGGACCTTTTTCTCCTCCTCGTTTTCGGGTTTGAACCTTTCGACCTCGTTGAGGAGCTCCATAACGGCCGCTATGGCGGTGTTAAATTGGTAGTCCTTTTCCATCTCCTCGGCGAACTTTTTAATCGTTCGATGCGTCTTTCGGCGGACCTCCTTGGCCCTTTTGGAAAGCTTCGATTGGTCGGGCTTTCCTTCCAGACCCTCAAAGAGGGGCAAACTTTTAACGACGAAGTCCCAAAGGCGGTTTAAAAAGCGATGGGCCCCCTCTATGCCGCTTTCTATCCACTCGAAGTCCCTCTCGGGCGGAGCCGCAAAGAGGACGTAAAGCCGGACGGTGTCGGCCCCGTAGCGCTCGACGACGCTTTCGGGGTCGACGGTGTTGGCCTTGGACTTGGACATTTTGGCCACCTCGCCCAGCTCCTCCTCCAGCCGCTTCAGGTCCACGCGGTCCTCTATTCCGAGGGCCCTAAAGAGGAAGACGGCGTTGTCGCCCACCGAAAGTTTGTTCTCTTTGAGAAACTCCCTGAGGGTTTTGTTAAAAACTTCCGACATCAAAGAGTGAAATAGTATGAACCCCTATGAGGGAGGCCCTGGTTCGGAGAACGACCAAGGAAACCGACGTCGAGATTTGGATAAACCTCGACGGGGAGGGAAACTACGAGGTAAAGACCCCGATAGGGTTCTTAAACCACATGCTCGAAAGCTTTGCCAAGCACGGGCGTTTTGACCTCAAGGTGGTGGCCGACGGCGACGTTCACGTCTCCCACCACCACCTGGTCGAGGACTGCGGCCTGACGCTCGGAATTGCCGTCAGGAAGGCCCTCGGCGACGCCCGCGGCATAAAACGCTTCGGCTGGAGCATCGTCCCCATGGACGAGGCGCTCGTTCTCAGTTCGATAGACTTCTCCGGTCGGGGCCTCTTTTACCACAACAAGAAAACCCTCAGGGGAAAGATTACGACCTTCGACTTTGAGCTCATTTGGGAGTTTTTTAAGGGTTTTGCCCTCGAAAGCCGCTCGACCCTCCACGTAAAGGTCGAGCGCGGCTACAACCTCCACCACATAGCCGAGGCCTGCTTTAAGTCCTTCGCCCTGACGCTCAAGGACGCCGTTACGCCCGTCGGCGGCGGCATTCCCTCCACCAAGGGGGTAATTTGAGAGGGAAGGTTCCCGCGCCGAAGGCGCGGGCTTTTTTCAATCCTCGATGAGCCAAAGGCCCTTTTGGCGGGCGTACTCTTTGACGCGCTCGACCTCGTGGGGAAAGACGGGGCGGGCCAGCTCCGGATAGTCGAGGGCTTTGTAGTAGGGCCTGTATTGGCCCATTACGTTTACGGCAAGGCCCCTTTCGACGGAGGCGAGAAAGTCGATTGCCTCAAAGGAGTTTGAAAGGTCGTTGGGCAAAACCAGATGGCGGACCAAAACTCCCCGGTAGGCCACCCCGTAGGGGTCGAGTTTGAGGTTTCCCACCTGCCGGTGCATCTCCTTAATGGCGGCCTTTGCCACCTCGGGGTAGTTTTTGACCTTTGAGTAGCGCCGGCCGTTTTCCTCGCGCATGTACTTCAGGTCGGGCAGATAAATGTCAACTATGCCCTCGAGGAGGCGCAAAGTTTCGAGGTCGTCGTAACTCGAGGTGTTGTAAACGAGGGGAATTTTTAATCCCCCTTGGGCGGCCAGGTAAACGGCCTCCACTATCTGGGGAACGACGTGGGAGGGCGTTACCAGGTTAACGTTGTGGGCCCCCATTTCCTGCAGCCGGAGCATAATTTGGGCCAGCTCGCGGGGGGTAACGTCGACGCCTTCGCCCAGTTGGGATATGTCGTAGTTTTGGCAGTAGACGCACTTCATGTTACACCAGGAGAAGAAGACGGTGCCGCTTCCGCGGTGGCCGCGAATGGGTCTTTCCTCCCCCCGGTGGAGAAAGGCCGAGGATACCCGGACCAAGTAGGGGGTCCGGCAAAAGCCGACGCGGCCCGAAAGGCGGTCGACCTTGCAGTGGTGGGGGCAAACGGTGCAGGCGGCCAATTTTTCCTTTAAAAGCTCGACGCGCTCTTTAAGTTCGCCCGTTTCGAGGAGTTTCAGGTAAGAGGGAGCCGTCTCCATCGGTTAGGAAATTTGGTCCCGGACGCCCCCTCTGAGGAAGCTCTTAAAAAGAAAGCGGGCCGGTGGTCTAATAAGGTTTAGATGCGCTACGAGGTTCAAATCTACAAGGGTCATCCGGCCTTTTTCGAAACCAAGGAGGCACCCTACGCGCCCTACGACAACGTTGAGACCTACATAGAGACGGCTTTTGACTACCTCACCCACGGAATGGACCCGGCGGAAAAGCTCTTCGTGGAGGGGTTTAACTACTTCGTCGACTACCTGCTTTCGGAGGGCGACGAGTACTTTCTCCGCGAGGCGAAAAAGGCTTTTGCCCACACCTACGACAAGTTTGACGAAAGTAAGTACATGCTCGGGCTCATTCGCATCGTCGAAGGCCGGCCCGACGACGCCGCCCGCTTTTTCGAGGCCATCGGCGACTTTACCTTTCCGCGGTTTATCCAATACTACCGGGTTCCGACGCTGGTCGTTACGACCGACGAGGGGAAAACCTACTACCTGACCCCCTCCCGCGAAGGGGTTAAAAAAATTTTGGAACTCCTTAAGGGGGTTTCCGGGAGCGGCTGAGCTCCCCGTTTGGTAAAATAACCTTGCTTGCTATGCGCGTCAAAGGACCCTCGTCCAGAAGGAGAAAGAAGAAAATCCTGAAACTCGCAAAGGGTTTTTACGGAAGGAGGAAAAACTACCGCAAGGCCAAAGAGGGCGTAATGAAGGCCCTCTACTACCAATACGTCCACAGGCGGCTGCGCAAGCGTCAAATGAGGCGTCTTTGGATTGCGCGCATCAACGCCGCCGTAAGACCCTACGGGCTTAACTACTCGAGGTTTATCCACGGCCTGCAGAAGGCGGGCGTTGAGCTCGACCGCAAGGTTTTGGCCGACATAGCTGTTCGCGACCCCGAGGCCTTCCAAAAGTTGGTCGACAAGGCCAAGGAGGCCCTCGCCGCCTGAGGGAGGTTGATTTTCGTCAACACCTCCGGTTTTTCCCGTTTTAAATTTCTCTAAGTGAGGGAAGGTTCCTTGGAAACCCCGCGGTAGGGGGCGACGAGGTTTCGACGGGGACTGGTCGGGCCCCGAGGAGCAGGCCGGGTGGCACCCGTAACAGCCGCCAGCAACAGCTCCCGAAGCTGAGCTCGCTTTGGCTGCCTAATTAACGGCAGCCCGTCCTTAGGCGGCTTGCGCCCGGCCGCCTAAGGGCGTCAAACGAGGGCGCTGGGGCTCCGCCCCCCGCCCGCCGGGGGCGGAGCCGACGCCTGCGGCGGGACCCCCTGCGGGAGTTTGCCGGTGGACGCCCGCAGGGCGGAACCAAAACACCGGCTAAGCCTGTAGAGCCTCGGAGGCCCGGCGTCTCCGGACGCGGGTTCGATTCCCGCCGCCTCCACTGCCGAAGCGGGGTTTCCGGAAACCTTCCCCGGAAGGGTAATTTCGGGCTCTACCCTCCTTTCCGAGGTCAACTTCGAATTCGTTCCCTTTTAGGGAACCGTCCTTTTCCGAAACCGACAGGCGGTCGGCGTTTTTACGGTCTCTTGGCGGAATTTGAAACGGGGTTGACTCAACGCCTGCTTCACCCTCGGCTTTGAGGATAGGTTCGTCGCCTCAGGTCTTTCTACAACTTCAAAGGCCGCAAAAGGGGCGGGGCGGGGGGTTTAATCGAACATCGCCTCGACGAACTTGTCGGGGTCGAAGGGCTGGAGGTCCTCGACGCCCTCGCCGACGCCTACGAACTTGACCGGCAGTTTCAGTTTTTTACATATCGGTATTACGGCGCCGCCTTTGGCCGTCCCGTCGAGTTTGGTCAAAATTATTCCGGTCAGGTCGACGGCCGAGGAAAACATCTTGGCCTGGTTTATCGAGTTTTGACCTATGGTGGCGTCCAAAACGAGCAGAACCTCGGAGGGTCCTTCGGGGTCGAACTTTTTAACCACCTTGACCAGTTTTTGCATTTCCCTGAGGAGGTGTTCCTTGGTGTGGAGGCGGCCGGCCGTGTCGACCAAAACGGCGTCGTAGCCCTCCTCAAAGGCCTTTTTGAGGCCCCGGTAGAGGACGGCGCCGGGGTCGGCGCCCTCGCCGTCGCCGACGAAGTCGGCCTTCGCCCTTTCGGCCCAAACTTTGAGTTGCTCGGTCGCCGCCGCCCGGAAGGTGTCGGCGGCCACGACGAGGACTTTCTTACCCTCCTTGGTCAGTTTGTAGGCCAGCTTTCCCACCGAGGTGGTCTTACCGCTCCCGTTTACCCCCACGAAGAGAATTACCGAGGGTTTTTTGGAGAGGTTCAGCCCGCCCCTGCAACCGGAGAGGACTTCCTTAAACCTCTTTTTGAGGTATTCCTTGACCTCCTCGACCGAGGTAAGGCCCTTTTTTCTGACCTCCTCGACGAGGGAAACGGCCTCGTCCACCCCCAGGTCGAGTTTTATGAGAAGTTCCTCCAGCTCCTCGTAAAACTCCTCGTCGACCTTCCTCTTTGAGGAAAAAAAGCGCGAAAGGCCCACCCATTCCCGCGTCTTTCTCAAGCCCCTTTTAAACTTTTCGAGGAGGCTTTCTTTTTTTTCCTCTTTCGGTTCCTCGAGGAGTTTGGCCACCGCCGAGGGGGGGAGGTTTTCCTTTCCGACCTCCTTGAGGAGTTTTTCGGCCTCCTCCCTCTTTCCGGCCTCCACGAGGGCCTCAAAGTAGAGGGCCGTCAGTTCGGCGTTTTCGCGGTGGCGGTCCTTCAAAAGTTTTACGACCTCGGCGGCCTTTCCCTCCTTGAGGAGTTTTCGGAGTTCTTTAACGGAGGGTGGTTCGCCCTTCGGGGGTTCTTCGTCCCGGCGTTTGCGCCGGAAAAACCCGAAAACCATAGAGTATTAAGGTTAATGTCGCGCCGCCGCTTTTCCTTTAAGTTCGTTACCAAGGAAGGTTCCGCCTTTATGGTGGGAACCCACGTGGTGGGGGGAATAATCGCCGGCGCCCTTTTGGGTTACGCCTTCGACCAACTCTTTAAGACCGCCCCCTGGGGTCTAATCGTCGGCTTTTTGCTGGGCGTGGTGGCCGGTTTGAGGAACGCCTACAGGGAAATGGAGGCTATCGCCAAAAAGGCGGAAAAAGAGGAGAATTCCCCGGAAGGTTAACCTTTCTCTTTTTCCGACAGGTGCAGGTCCCTAATCATTTCCAGCAGGCGGTCGAGGTTCCACTTCCTTTCCGCCGACACGAAGAGGTTGGGAACCTTTCCCACCATCATGGGGTGTTCGAGGTGCTCGGCCTCCTCGGGGGAGGAGACCAGCCGGTCGACCTTGTTGAAGACCAGTATCTGTCTTACCCCTTCGAGGTCGAGTTTTTTCAAAATCCCGTTGACGGTTTCGATTTTTTCAAGCCACTTGGGGTCGGAGGCGTCGACCACGTGAAGGATGAGGTCGGCCTCCTGAACCTCCTCGAGGGTGGCCTTAAAGGCCTCGATTAACTCGGTGGGGAGTTTGTTTATAAATCCGACGGTGTCGGTAAAGAGTATCTTGAGGTCGGGGTAGACGAACCGGGAGGAGGTGGTGGTGTCGAGGGTTGCAAAGAGCATGTCCTTTTTAAAGACGTCGCGGCCGGTTAGGGCCTTCATCAGCGTCGACTTTCCCACGTTGGTGTAGCCGACTATGGCGACGCGGACGAAGTTGCCCTCCTTGGAGACCTCCTTTATTCGCCGCTTTCGCTGCTCGCGGCGCCGCTTCTTTATTTCCTCCAGCTCCTCCTTAATTTTGTGGATGCGCTTTTTTAAAATTCGGCGGCGGATTTCGGCCTCCTGCTCTCCCGGACCCCTTCCGCCTATTCCGCCCGCCTGCCGCGACAGGGCCTTTCCCCGACCGTAGAGCCGCGGCAGTTCGTGCTGGAGCCGCGCCAGTTCGACCTGAAGTTTGGCCTCCCTCGTTTTGGCCCGGCGGGTAAAGATTTCCAAAACGAGGTCGGTTCGGTCCATTACCCTTGCGTTGAGCCTCTTTTCGAGTTCCTTTACCTGCGAGGGGGTGAGCGGGTCGTCAAAGACCACCGTATCGGCCTTCGTTCCCTGAACGAGCAAATTGAGGTCCTGAACCTTTCCCTTACCTATGTAGGTCGAGGGGTCGGGAACGTCCCTTTTTTGGATTAGTTTGCCGAGGACCTTGCCGTCGACGGCCTCGACCAGACCGGCCAGCTCGTTTATCGAGGCCAGCGCCTCGCTTTTGGTCTCTCCCTTTTTGTGAACTCCTACCAGTATCGCCCTCATCTCCTTCCGTACCGAACGCCGGATAATTGAAAAATTAAGACCTACCGAGGGTTTCTCTAAGGCGTTTAAAACCGAAGGAGGTAAACGGGGGTTCGGCGCGGGCGGGACCGCCGGCCGTTTTGAAGGGCCCCGCAAAAGGAAAAACTCCCGCCGGAGGCGGGCTTTTATCCGAGATTAAACCTTTACGGCGCTGAGGACCTCCGAGGAGGTTGTTATTCCTTTTAAGACCTTTTCGCGGCCGTCTTCGAGCATGGTTTTGAAGCCGTGGCGGCGGGCCGCCTTTCTTATTTCGTTGGCGTCCTGGGTTTTTGTAATTAGTTTTTTAAGCTCTTCGTTGAGTTCTAAAACTTCGAAAATGGCTATTCGGCCTTTGTAGCCGGTGCCGAGGCAATGCTCGCAACCTTTACCTTTGTAAAAGGTGTATTCGCCTTCGGGGGGCAGGCCGAGGTTTTTGAGCTCCTCCTCGGTCGGTTTGTAGGGAACTTTGCAGTGGGGGCATATGCGGCGGACGAGCCTTTGGGCTATAACGCCCTCGAGGGCGGAGGCGATTAAAAAGGGTTCCACCTCCATGTCCTTTAAGCGGGTTACGGCCGAGGGCGCGTCGTTGGTGTGGAGGGTCGAAAGGACTAAGTGGCCCGTCAGGGCGGCCTGGACGGCTATTTGGGCCGTTTCCGAATCGCGGATTTCTCCCACCATAATGACGTCGGGGTCCTGACGGAGTATCGACCGCAGACCGGCGGCGAAGGTCAAACCTACCTTTGGATTTACCTGTATCTGGCCTATTCCCTTTATCTGATACTCGACCGGGTCCTCTATGGTGATTATGTTCCTCCGGGGACTTTTGAGTTTGAGAAGCATCGCGTAGAGGGTGGTCGACTTTCCGGCCCCGGTCGGTCCCGTAACCAAAATCATCCCGTAGGGTTTGGCCGTCAGTCTCTCGACCTTTTTGAGGTCTTCTTCCGACAGACCGAGGTCGGTAAGTGTCAAAAGCTTTCCCGACTTGTCGAGGAGCCTCAAAACCACCCTTTCGCCGAATACGGTCGGAACCACCGAAACCCTGACGTCGTAATCTTTTTGACCCACCTTCACGTGGAACTTTCCGTCCTGGGGAATCCTCCTTTCGGCCACGTTGAGGTTGGACATTACCTTTATTCGCGAAACGACCTCGGCGTACTTGCCCGGCGGAATGGTCAGGTAAGGGTGGAGCTGTCCGTCCATTCGGAGGCGAACCACGGTTTCGTCCTCGTAGGGTTCAAAGTGAACGTCGGAGGCCCCTACATCCACCGCCTTTATTAAAATCCTGTTGACCAGTCGGACGGTGGGACTGTCGTCGGCGGCGGTAAGCAGGTCCAAGGTTTTTCCCCCTTCGGGCGAGTCTTCCTCCTCCCCTTCGGGAATTTCCTCGGAGAGTTTCTTTTGAAGGAGTTTTTGAAATTCCTCCTTCGGTAAAACTTCTCTTACGAGGACCTCCTTGTCGGAGAAAAAGCGGAGTTCCTCCAACGCGAGGGGGTCGTAGTCGGGGGGGACCACCACCTCGAGTTTTTTGTCGTCCTCGGCCACCACGACGAAGTGAGGTGAGTAGCGGCTTACCTTCATCACTCAATCCTCACGTTAAAAGTTTGCTCGTTGCCGTTTCTTAGAACAACGACGCGGAGGGAGGGTTCGTTTCTGATAATTTGTATGACCCGAAAGAGGTCCTCGGTGGTTTTCAGAGGAACGCCGTTTACGGAGACTATAACGTCGCCGGGTCTGAATCCGAGTTTGTAAAAAACGCTTTGGGGGCTGAGCCAGTATATCTTAAAACCGACGGCCCTTCCTCCCTCGTAGTAGGGTCTGATGTCGACCTGCCGGAGGAGCTCGCCGTAGTTTTTAGTAAGGCGGTCGACGAGCTCCCTCGACACGGTAAGCGAACCTTGTCCGGCGGTTTTAGGTTCTCCCTTCCGGTCCGTTGCGGGGAAACCGGGCCGCCTTCTCACCGGTCGGAAGGAAAGTCTTTTTTCCTTCAGGGGAACGACGACCTCCGTTCCTTTGTAGGAGAGGACGACGCGGTTTTCTTCTACCTCGACGAGTTTCCACCCGTCCTTTTGTTCCCCTTTCAGGAGGTAGTAGGTTCTTTTTCCCGCGCGGAACATTACCGCCGGAACCTTTCCGCGGGCCACGCCGAGGACCTCCACCTTGGGAACGGCGGCGGGCCGCGGTTGAACCTTTTCGGTTCTCTCCCTTTTAGGTTTCGGAAAGAGGGAGGCAAACTCCCTTCCCAACTCCTGCGGGTTTACCTTTTCCTCTTTAGCCGGTTTTGGAACGGCGTAGTCGAGGGGTATCCGCGAGATGGTGAATTGCAAAACCAAAACGCTTCCGACGAAGACGACAGAGGCCAAAAGTCCCAAACCGAGAAAGAGGGGCATCATGGGACGAAGGGCCTATTTTACGGTGGGTTTTACCCTCGTCGAGGTTTTGGTGGTGGTGATTTTGCTCTCTTTGGTCCTTTCGACGGTTTTGTTTCTCTACAAGTCGGCCTTCGACGCGTCGGGAACCCTCCTCAAAGAGTCGGAAAGGTTGGAGCGAATTTCCTCCCTTTACTGGGACCTTACCAGAGCGGTTTACGGTGCAAAGAGGTTAAAACTGGTTAACGGGACCGAACTGTACTTGATAACTACCGGCGGAAAGTTTTACCGCGGGGTGGTAAAGGCCGCTTACGTTTTTAAAAACCGAACCCTTTACTACTACGAGTTCCCTTACCCCTACGGAAGCATTGACGACTTCGGGTCGCAGAAACCCGTTGAACTGGGAAGATTTGAAAGTTTCAAAGTGTATGCCGTCGACGGTGCTAACCTACTACCTTACTCCTACGGGAGGGAGAGGTTGTTCCGCGTCGAGGTTGAGGGCCAGACCTTTTACCTAAGCCGGTGAGTGCAGCCTTAAAACGACCTTGGCGTAAAAGTTGCCCTCGCCGGTGTTGTCGACGGCCCTCATTTCAACCACCTGGCCAAACTTTTCCAGTTCCGCAACGAGAAGGGGAAGTTTTTCGGCCCGAACCTCGGTCAGTTCTAAAACGACCTCGTTTCCCCTCTTGGCGTAACTTCTCAGTTTTACGCCGAGCTTTCTCAAAACGGCGCGGAGTTTCGCCTCGCTGAAGGTTTCCCTTTTAATCGGCTCCGCGTTTTGGAACAAGAACAAAAAGCGCTTGTAAGCGTTGTGGGCTGCGTTTACGGCGTTTACGGTCTGAAGGTACTTTTGAACGAAAAAGACCGCCAGAACGGCGAAAGTACCCACCGCCGCCAAAATCAGCAGTCTCCTCGTAAGAATTTGTTCCATCATTCGACCACCTCAAAGGCCACGCCGCCGCTTTCGAGCTTTTTAACCGCCGAGGTTTCCATTCGGTTTACCACCTCGGGAGGACCCTCTCCCTTGAGGTAGAGTTTTCCGCCGACGAGGCCTATTTCGTAAATTTTTACCCCTTTCGGAACCTTGGAAATTAACCTTTCCAGGCGCGGGAGAAGTGACCGTTCCCTTTGAGAGGTCAAAACTTTTAACTGCTCTTCCACGGCGACCGGAGGAAGGTCGGGAAACTTTTCCCTAAAGAGGAAGACTTTCCTTTCGTTTAACCTATTCAGAAATTCAAACTTCACCCGGTCCAAGGCCCACAGACCCAGCAAAAAAGAAACCAAAATTGCCAGCGTCGTTAGAGCAAACGCCTTCAATTCCTTAGGCGAAACCTGCGGCTTTCCGAAGGAAGGCGCACCGTCGCGGAAAACAAACTTCAGGGCCGCCCCCAGGGCCGCCGCCCGCTCCGGTTCTGCGTGCGGAAGTTTTACCACTTTAAAACCTCTTTCCTCAAAAAACTCCCTCAGCCCGGGAACTTCGGCCCACCGACCCGCCGGAAGGAGGGGAATGCCCCGCTTTAGCGGCAAATTCTTTAAAACCTCCTCAAAACCTTTCCGAACCGCGGGATTTTTCAAACCTTCGGAGGTTAAAATCCTCAGAGCTTGTTCTTCAGTGAGGTTTCTTTCCTCTTTGAGAAACTTCAGAAGGAGGTCCGCCGGCGAGCCGACGGTTCTGTAGGTTTCAAAACTACCCTCCTTCGTTAAAACCCACGTAAAGCGGTCGGGTTCCAGATTTAAAATCTGAAGGTCGTTTTCCTTAAGCAAATTTGAGAGGCGGGCCAGGGCAAAAGGTTCGGGGTCGAGGGCAAAGTAGTCCTTCGGCGGTTTAAAGTTTTTTACCAAAACCAGGGTGTAGTTGTCGCCGCTGACTTTAAAGTCAAAGTCGTAGTTTCTGTATTTGGTTTTTAAAAACTTTCTAAGTTCCCCTTCCTTTACCCCTTTGGGCAGATTTTCCTTTTTGATTAGCGTCCGGTCGGAGGGAATAACTACGACTTTTCTTCCCTCTTTGGAAGTTAGTTTCCACTTTTTTCTCAGCGGGTTGTAGTCCACCGACACCTTGACGCTTCCGTCCCAGCCGGTATAAATCATCGGTCTTCCGCGGAAAGGATATATTTAACTCTCATGCGCAGGTTTTCGTCCCAAGGATTTACCTTAATAGAAATTTTGGCGGTTTTGATTATTTTGGGTTTGCTGGCGGCCTTGATAATTCCGAACGTGGTGGGTAGCGTCGACAAGGGAAAGGTTGAAACCACCAAAGTTCAAATGAAGGCTATAAAGGGGGCGCTGGAGCAGTTTAAAATGGACAACGGCTTTTATCCAACCACCCAGCAGGGGCTTAGGGCGTTGGTGGAAAAGCCCACCGTTCCGCCCGTTCCTCAAAACTGGCGTCAATACATGGAAAAGGTTCCCAAGGACGCCTGGGGCAACGACTACATATACGTTTCTCCGGCACCCGGAAAGCCTTACGAGTTGAAGTCGAAGGGCCCCGACGGTATTGAGGGAACCGAGGACGACATAAGCGTATGGGACATTTAAACAGGGGTTTTACGATTTTGGAGGTGGCGGTTGCCCTTTTGATACTTTCCCTGGCCTTTACCGTTCTCTTTAACCTCCTGGGTGAAGCGGTAAAGAGGAACTCCCGGACGACGGAAAGGTGGCGGGAACTTCTTACCCTCGACTCGGCCTACCAAACCGGAAACCTCACGGCGGTATCGGTTAAAACCCTCCCGCTGAAGGACTACGGCGTGGAACTCGTTTTCTACTCTTACGGGAACTTTACCTTCGTAGAGGTAAAAAGGTAGACTATCGAAACCGGATGGGGTTTTCGAAAAAAACTTTCGCTAGTTTGATTTTGGCGTTTTTGGGCTTTTGGGGGTGCACCGGCGGCGGAGGCGGCGACCTCAATCAGACCCAAACGGTTTACAGAAACGAGGCCGTTGAGCAACTGTTTTTAATTTACTTGAACGCCGACAACAACTTGGACCCCTTCGCCGACCAGGACCTCGACGAAATAGCGCAGGTCTCTTTTCCCCCCTCGGTTAAGGTCGTGGTCCTCGTCGACCGGTTGGGAAACGGCGTGGGCTACGTTTACGAGACCAACGAGTTCGGAAAGCTGGAACTGGTGCGCACTGTTGCCGAACCCAACATGGGCGACCCCAAAACTTTGATTTCCTTCGTGGTAAACGAGTGGCCGAAGTATCCCAACGCTACCGCCCACCTGATTTTCTGGAACCACGGAACGGGTTGGCGTTCCTCGCTCTCGACCGACTACAGGGCCGCTTCCTACGACGAAACGCCCTACGACCTGCTTTACACCTACGAACTGAGGGAGGCCTTGGACCAGATAAGGCAGTTCCTTAACAAAACCTTTGCAACGATAAGTTTTGACGAATGCCTTATGGGGAATCTGGAGGTGTTTTACGCCGTTTATCCCTTTGCCGATTACTTGATAGCATCCGAGCAGTTAGAACCCGGCGACGGTTGGAATTATCAAAGCGTCTTTTCCAAGTTTTTGAGCTACCTCGGAACTTACAACGCGAGCTTTGCCTTCGCCAAGGCCGTAGTCGACGCCTACGCCGAATACGACGGTAACTACGCAATGTCGCTTACTATGGCGGCGGTCCCGTCGGAGGCGGTGCCGATTTTGGTTGAGGCGGTCGACGAGCTGGCAAAGCTGTATCTCGGCAACCCGACCTTGGACCCGGCCTACCGCAACGCCAGGGACAACACGCCCGTTATCGATGACTACCAATTGGCGGACCTATACCACTTTGCTAAAAACCTTAACGGAAGCGTAAACTCAACCGCCCCCGAGAGGATAACGGCAACTGTAGAAAGTCTCTACAGGTTTACGAACGACGAAAACTATCAGGGAATCAGTATTTACTTTCCGAACGACCCCGCGCTGGCGGACCAGGCTTACTTTTGCAACGCCTCAAACCCCTGCGACGGTTACTACAACCCCTTTGCCGACACCTTCTGGGACGAGTTTTTAAAAACCTTCCTCGGTCTGTAGGTTGGCGGAGGTAAGAACCGTGAAGAGGTTGGCTTCCCTTTTATTAATTTCCCTCGTCGGTTGCACCGTTCCCCGGGCTTCCTCCCCGTTGGCGGTCGAACAGCTCGTTCGACACTGCGCCGAATTAAACGGTCGGGAAGTCCTCCTGAAAGCGGAATACCGGGGATGGCGGTGTCCCCCCGACTGCGGTCCCCCTCCCCTGACGCGCTCGGACGCCTGCTTCGTGGACCAAAACGCCTGCGTTTACGCCGTCGGAACGGGCGGCCTCGACCCGCTGCGGGACGCCGGCAAAAAGGTGCTGGTTCGGGCGGTCGTTCGCTTTGAAAACGGCCGATGCCTGCTCGACGTGAGGGAGGTAAAGCCGGCGCCCTAAAAGGCGCCGGTGGAGAGTTGGGCCAAAGGAAGCATTACGCTGACGACTACGACCCCAACAACCAAAGCTATCAAAAGTATCGAAATAGGCTCGGCCATTCGAATCCAGAAGTCTATAGTTCTGAAAGTTTCCTTTTCGTAGGTTTCGGCCAAAAGTTCAAACATCTTTTCTAATTCGCCGCCACTTTCGCCCGTTTCGACTAAGTTGGCAAACAGGGGGGGAACCAGACGGGTGTCCTTCAAAAGTTTTGAAAGGGACTTTCCCCTCTCCACCTGGGGAACGAGTTTTTCCAACTCCTCCCTCAGCGGGAGAAGGGTTACGCTTCGAACCGCCAAACGGAGGGCTTCGGGAAGGGGAACGGCCGCCTCCAGAAGCATTGCCATAACCTTGGCAAACCTTGCCAGATTGGAGTAAAGGAGGATTTTTCCCAAAATTGGAACCCTCAAAAGGAACAGTCCGAAACGCTGAGACCTTAAAAAGTCCCTTTTGACGTAAAGAAGGGCGGCCAAGGGCGGCAAAAGGGCCAAAGAGTACAAAACCAGGTTGGTAAAAAAGACGACGACTTTGGTAACCAGCGGCGGCTCCTTTCCGAAGGATTGCAAAACCTCCGTCAACTTTGGCACTACGAACTTTACGGCCACCACCACCGCCAAAAAACTGAAAACGATTACGAAGGCGGGATAGGTAACCGAGGAAACAATGCGGTTTTTTACCTCGGCCATCCTCTGGAGGTATTCACCCGCCAGCTTGAACGTCAATTCGAGGTTTTCCCCCGTTCGGGCGGCCGCCAGCATTTCCGGGAGAAATTCGGGAAAAACTTCGGCATTTCGGAAGGCCTCGGCCGGGTCAACGCCCTCCTCAATCTCCCTCTTTACCTTTAAAAAGACGGCCGAAAGCTCATCGCTCTCCACCTGGGAGGCCACCAATTCTAAGGCCCGCGTCAGCGGCAGACCCGCCTCCAACAGCGTGGCCAGTTGAAGCAGCGCAAAGGCGAGCTCCTCGGTCGAAACCCGCCGGCGGCCGAAGGCGGTTCTCCTCCTTACCGGCTCAACCTTAAGCGGCAAAATCCCGCGGGCCTCCAGCCGCGCCAGCGCCTCCTCCTCCGATGAGGCCGCCAGCTTTCCCTTTATCCTCTTTCCCTCGACGATGCCCTCGTAAAAGTAAAGGGGCATTGCTCTTTCCCCTCTATCAGTAAATCGCCTTTTCGAGAACTTTGTCGGTCGCCCGGTCGTAGACGGCTTCCAAAACGGTTTGGAATTCGCCGCGCTTCAACTTCAGCGTTATTTTAAAGTAGCGGGAGCGAAACTTTACCAGTTTCGAAATCCTGTAAAGGAGGTCGGCCGAAACGCCGGGGACCCTCAAAACCTCTTGCAAACTCTTAAAGGGGGAACGCTCCCTTTCCTCGATAATTTGGCGGGCCAGAGCGTCGTCCAGCTCGTCGTCCAAACTCCTCAATATCCAATAGGGGGCGGTATTCAGGTTTATTTTCCCGTCGGAGTGGACGGTCGTAAGTTCCAACAGGCCGGGGTAGGTAATGCCGCCCTTGTTTCCCCCGTAGAGGTCCGCGGTTTCGTTCCAAAAGTAGAGTAGTTCGTAAACGCTGTCGAGCGGTCTTCCTTTGACCGGAAAGGCGGTCCGCGGCTGGCCGGAAGGTTTGCGAACCCCGCTCCACATCAGCAGGCGGTCGAGAAGTTCGTAGTCGACCTCCAAAAGGAGTAAAAGCCTCTCGAAGGCCGCCGTTACGAGGGGATTTCTTCCCACCAGGTTGAGGTTGAGGTAGCGGTCGAGGTCCACTATTTGGACCGAGAGCTCGCCGACCGGCGTTTCCAGCACTATCGGCTTGGCCCAAAATTCGCTTAGGGCGTCGTAGGCGCCGTCGTCCCTTTTTAAAACTTCTACCGCCTTGCGCAGGGCCGAATCCAAAAAGACCGCGTCCCGCCTTTTGGCGGCAACGGTCGAAACGGCCGAGTCGGCCCGCCAAACCGAATAAAAGGCGTCCACCGCTGGGTAAGAGACCGAAAGCAACAATCCCAAAACCACCAGCAGTATCATCGGACCTCCGCCCGCGGGCTAAAAAGCGGTCCCTTCAGCGTCAGGGTAAATCCCTGACCTTTCAGGGTCAGGTAAATCGTCGACGAGAAGGGGTCGGCCAACTTCCAGTTTATTCTTCCCTCCCCGCTGAGGCGTAGACCGCCGGCTTCCACCGTTGCATAAACTCTTTTTCCCTCAAAGCGCAGGGTCAGGCGCTCCAATTCCTCCGCGGGAAGGCCCCTTTCGATTTTCACCCCGTAGAGGACCGCCCGACCGAAAACCTCCTCCCTAAGGAGCTTAACCTTCCACTCTCCCTTTCGGAAAAGGGACGAGCAACTAAAGTCGGAGGCCTCCAGCGAGAGACCGACTTCGGGAAGGTTAGGAGAGACTTTGAACCAACCGGAGGAACACCTCCACGTCAGCTCCGGCAGGGGTAAAAATTTTATCCGGACGACCGTAAAGTTTCCGGCCTTCGCTTCGCGGTAGTAAACTTCACCTCCGTAGTACTGTACCTCCCAAAGGTTTTCGCGAACGGTTTGGGCCTTCAGAAACAGACCTTTTTCCGAAACCAACTTTTCCAACCAGAGGTATTTGGGCGTTAGGACCAAAAGCGCCAATCCCCCCAAGAGGAGGCCGAAAAGAAGGCCCAAACTAGTTGTAAGGAAGCTTTTCCAGGACATCCTCCTCCGGAGGTTCTATTTTGACCTGCTTTTTACTTTCGGAGAACTTTAAAACTTTTTGGGCAAGCCGACGGTGGGCTTCCATTATTTTCGCCAATTCCTCCGGCGAGGAAATTACGTAGGGCGTTATGAATATAAACAGATTGGTTTTGTCGTTTTCCTTTCGCGTTGACTTAAACAGGTTTCCTATAACCGGGATGTCCCCCAGTATGGGAACCTTCGAAACGCTCCTTAGGTTCTTTTTACTGATGAGACCGCCGATTATGACGGTTTGACCGTTTTGAACGATTATGTCGGAGTTTAGCTCCCTCGTCGAGGTTATCGGAACGCTGTAGTTAATCCCGCCGACGTTGTTGGACAGGTAGCCGGTGATTTCCTGAACCTTCAAGTTGATAATCAGCCGGAGGTTTTTTTGAGAAATGCGCGGTAAAACGTCGAGGTTCAGTCCCACGTACTTGTAGTCGTAAGTAATTATCGGATTTCCGTTAACGTCGTACTTAACCCCGGTCGGAAAGGGAACGTCCTGCCCCACCTTTATGGTCGCCTTTTGGTTGTCCAAGGTTAAAACTTTGGGGTTAGAAATGACGTTAAAGCCTGTTCCCTGCTCTAAAAGGCTGTAGAGAAAAAGAAGGTCGGGGAAAAACAGCTCGTTTCCGGCCACCGTTACGGTGGTTCCGGTGGCGGACATGGTTCCGATTACGAACTGGCCCTTGGCGAGGGCCTCGTAGAGCCCCTCGCGACTGGTGGCTCCGAAGGCCACGCCGCCCGAAGTTCCCAAAATCTGCCACCGAACGCCCGATTCCAAAATGTCTTTGGCCGACGCCTCCACGATTGTGGCCGTTATGAGAACCTGCTTTTTCCTCCGGTCTATGAGTTTTACGAATTCCTTAAAGTTTTCAAATTCCTCCTTGGTTCCGAAAACCAGTATGGCGTTGTTGGTCTTGTCGAACGAGATTTCCAACCCGGAGGGAAAAACGAGGTTGTTTCCCTTCTTTTGAATTTTCCCAAAGAGGGAGGTTATAGACTTTTCCACTTCCTCCACCGAGGTAAACTCCAGTTTTACGACGAAGAAGTCGGGTTTTTTCTCCTCTGTTCTCACGTCGAGTTGGTCCATGAGTTCCTTTATGCGGTCGTGAAGTTCTTTGGGCGCGTAGAGGAGAAAAACGCCCTTTTCGGGCAGAGCTGTGTAGTAAACAGAAGCGTACTTTTTTACCGAACGATACCAGTTGATTATCGGAACGACCGCCTTTTCGAAGTCCTTTACCGGTAGGTGCTTTGGTTTGTAAACCTCCAAAGTGGACATGTAGTCGGGTCTGTCAAGACGCTCCAGAAGGTTTCGAACGAACTCCAAATTTTTGGCAAAGTCGGCCACGATTACGGTTCCGTATTGGGGCAGGTACATAACCTTCGAGTGGGCCGAAAGAAAGGGTTTCAGTCGCCCCTGAAGGGTGTTGAGGTCAAGATACCTCACCTGGAGGACGGCAACCGAGTATTCCCCCGCAAAAGGGTCTCTAAGTTCGTCGGAAAAGAGTTTAGCCTTCGGCAGCTGGGTAATTTCAACCAAATTTTGGTCCTCGTGATGGCGAACCGCATAACCTAACTCGGCCGCCGCCTGCGAAAAGATGTCCCAAAGCTCCTTTGCCCGTAGCGGTTTCTTTATTTCAATCGTTATCTTGCCCCTAACGGGGGTCGTAAATAAAACCCCCTTGTTCGTCAGTTTGGCTATAAAGAGGGCAACGTCGGCCAGCTCTGCGTTTTCGACCGAAAAGGCGTCTACAGTTGCCTCCTCGGAAACGATAGTGGCGTTGGCGGGAGCCGTCTGCGCCCAAAGCGGCTGGCCAAAAAGCAGTGCCGCCGCCAACAGTCCCAAAACAGTCCTTTTCTCACCCATGTCGTTTGAGGCCTTTAGGATAATTTTGCGGGCTAAGTCCCCTCTTTTAAAGAGGGGAACTGATGCCGCTTCGCCCGTTAACACCCCGCTAAGGCGGGTTTAACGCTGAGCGGACGGTAGGACTTTCAGCAGTTTGAACTAACAAAGAAACGAAAAATCCTGAAAGAAGAAAATTGTCGCAAACTTCCTTTAGAAGGTTGAAGGGAGCTACCGCAAACGGAAATCCTTAAGGAACTTAAAGGAAAAAACCCCGCCGGAGGCGGGCCTACTTCAAACCTTTCAGCCAATCGTAAATTCTCTCGGCCAGCTGGTCGGGCATCAAACCGAACTTTCTCAAAAGCTCCTGGGCCGTTCCGCTTTCGCCGTAGGTGTCGGGAATGCCGATTTTTTTGACGGGAACGGGATACCGCTCGGCCAAAACGGAAGCGACCGCGTCGCCCAAGCCGCCGATAACGGAGTGCTCTTCAATCGTTACCACCTTTCCGGTCTTTTTGGCACTTTCGACCAAAAGGGGTTCGTCTATCGGCTTTACGCTGACGGGGTCTATTACCTCGGCCTCCACGCCGTACTTTTCCTTTAGGATGGTGGCCGCGTCGAGGGCGTGGGAAACCATCAAACCGATTGCGACTATCGTAAGGTCCTTACCCTCGCGGAGGACAAAACCTTTGCCCAGTTCAAATTCGACGTTTTCGGGATAGACGATGGGAAACTTCTCCCTCGTGAGGCGAACGTAAAAGGCCCCGGGATGTTCGTAGACCTTGTAAAGGATTTTTTTGAGAATGTTGCTGTCGGCGGGAACGACCACCCTCATGTTGGGAATGGCCCGCATTATGGCTATGTCCTCGTTCATCTGGTGGGAGGCGCCGTCGGGACCGACCGTTATGCCGGTGTGGGTGGCCACCAACTTGACCGGCAGGTCGTTGTAGCCCACGTGTTGACGGATAATTTCCCACGCCCGGCCGGTTAAAAACATCGAAAAGGAGGAGGCAAAGACGGTGCGGTCCTTGTCGTAGGCCAATCCGCTGGCGACCCCGACGAGGTTTTGTTCGTCTATTCCCACGTTGAAAAACCTTTCGGGAAACTCCCTTCCGAACATCGCCGTTTTGGTGGAGGTCGAAAGGTCCCCGTCGACGACGCAGAGTTTGGGGTCCTTTTTGCCGAGCTCGACCAAAGTTTCACCGTAAACCTTCCGGAGGTCCCCCTTGGGGGCGTCTTTGGTGTATAAAAACATCGCCGGCTTACCTCCCTTTAATTACCCCTTTCGGTCGTATTTGTTTAAAAATTCCTCAATTTCCTCGTCCGAAACGCCGAGGTCCTTCATGGCCTCGATAAACTTTTCACGGTCGGGGGCCTTCCCGTGCCAGGCCGGATTGTTCTCCATAAACTTTACGCCCTTACCCTTGACGGTAATGGCCCTTACGGCCACCGGCTTTTCCTCGGAAACTTTCACCGCCTCCTCCAAGGCCTCCAAGAGCTGATTAAAGTCGTGGCCGTCCTCGACCGTTATGGCGTGCCAGCCGCAGGCCTCAAACTTTTCCTCTATCGGATAGATGCCGCTGTTTACCCTGTGGACGAAGTCGTCAAGCTGAATGTTGTTGTTGTCCACAATCGCGATGAGCCTTTTGGGGCGGTAGTGCTTGGCCGTCATTGCGGCCTCCCACGTCATTCCCTCCTGAAGTTCACCGTCCGAAAGGAGGGCGTAGGTCCTGTAGTTTGCCCCGTCCACCTTAGCCTTGAGGGCCATTCCCAACGCTATCGAAAGACCCTGTCCGAGGGAACCGGTGGAGGCCTCCACCCCGGGGGTGTGCTTTCTGGAAACGTGTCCCTGGAGGGGGCTCCCCAACTTCCTCAGGGTGTAAAGGAGTTCCCTGTCGAAAAAACCCTTAAAGGCCAGTATGGTGTAAAAGGCGGGCGCCGCGTGCCCCTTGGACAGCACCACGCGGTCGCGGTCGGGCTTGTAGGGATTTTTTGGGTCGACGTTGACGAAACCTCCGAAGTAAAGGGCCACCAAAATGTCCATTATCGAGAGCGAGCCGCCCGGGTGGCCGCTGCCGGCCAGGTATATCGCCTTAAGGGTTTCGATGCGGGCCCTCCGGGCTATTTCCCGGAGCTCGTCGACCGAAGGTCTCTTTTCCATTAAGGTCTTTAATTATCCGCCTCCCCGAAAGGGCATAAACTTTTAAACCTCTGATGGAGAAAATCAAGGTTGCGCTCCTTTTGAGCGGATTTGAGAACTTCGCCGACGTTCACCTCCTCAAGTCGATAGAGGAGTACCTTCCCGACGAAAGGTTCGAACTCAAAGTCTTCAAAATCGACGTTCAAAACGTGGCCAAAACCGTAAAGGAGGTGGAGGACTACCGACCCCTCTTTACGGTCGACTTCAACACCAAGGGCGTTATTTGGGGCGAACGCGAAAACGAAAAGAGGGCCCTCCAGGACCTCCTGGGAACCCTCCACTTTACGATATTCACCGAGGACCCCCACTTTCACGCCGAAAACGTTTGGAACCTGAGAAACAGCCCCAACACCGTCTTTTTAATAACCGACCTGCGCTACGGCCAATTTCTGGGCGCCCTCGGCTTTCCGAACATCTACTACTTTACCCCCTGCGTAAACTTGAGGTTGGTGCCGCCTTCGGCGGAGAAGGAGGTGGACGTCGTTTTCGTCGGCGACGCCATAGACCCCGCCTTCATAGTCGAAACCTGGAACCGCTTTATGGACCCGCCGATTCGCGACTTTGCGGTCGAGGTCGGGGAATTCTGCTTCCGAAATCCCGAAGTCAGCCCGCCCTTTGCCACCGACTACCTGCTTCCGCTGATGAACCCCCAATTTCAGGAGAGCTTCAACAAGTTCCGCCAGGAAAACCCGACCAAGTACTTTACCTGGTTGGCCCAAATATCGGTCTACGCCACCGCCCGCCGAAACTGGTTTATCCTCGGCTTCCTCGAAGGAACGGAGCTAACGGTCGTCGGAAAGGCCGAGGGGAACCTCCCCGACAGCTTCAAGGTCGCCGACATTACCTCCTTCGAAGAGAGAATAGGAACAATCGCCAAGGCCAAACTGGGTTTGATGACCTTTCCCGCCTACGTTCCCAGCGGAATAGGCTTTACGCCTCTCGAGGTCGCCGCCTGCGAAACGGCGCCGATGATAAACTTCCGCTCGACGCTGCCCAGCTTTTTCAAACCCAACGAGGAGGTTATCGTCTACAACGCCCTCGACCGTCTCGACATAGAGGAAAAACTCCTCTTTTACCTCGAAAACGAGGAGGACCGAAAGCTGATAGCCCAAAACGCCGCCAAGGCCGTAAAGGAACGCTTTTCCTGCAAGGACCGCGTCGAGTTCTTTAAGGAGCTGATGAAGGGCGCCTACGAACAAATCGTTCAGCAAAAGCAGGCGGAGGAAACCTCCGGCGACGGCGACGCGCCCGTCAGCTGAGGCCCCCTTTCCCTATCCTTATAACACCTTATGGAGGAAAAAAACCGCGTCGACCTCAAAAAGAGGTTGGAACTGGCCTTTGAACAATTCCTGTGGAACTCCCGCTGGCTCGTCCTCATAGCGGTCGTATCCTCTTTGGTTTCGGCCTTCGTCCTCTTTATGGTCGGCCTCTACGAGGTGGTCCACCTTCTGTACCTCTTCGTCTTTCACTACACTTACGAGGCCTTTTACGCCAAACTCCTGTCGGTGATAATCGCCTCGGTGGACCTCTTTCTTATAGGAACCTTTCTGTTGGTTTTTGCACTGGGCCTTTACGAGCTGTTTATTTCAAAAATCGACCCGGCCGAGAACGACCCCCTCGGCCAACGGGTTTTGGTTATTCGAAACTTGGAGGACCTTAAGGAGAAGCTGGGCCGCCTCGTCATTATGGTCCTCATAGTCTCGTTTTTCAAACAAGTCCTCCACCTCGACTACCACTCGCCGCTGGAAACCCTATACATCGCCCTCGGCGTCCTTTTAATAGCCCTCGCCCTCTACTTTACCCACAAAAAGGACTAAGTTTTTTCCCTTCCCCTTTGATTTAGGACCTCGACGGCCGCTAAAAGGACGAAAAAGAGGGCGTTGAGAGGCACCCAAAAGAGGGTAAAGAGGTGGTAAACGAGGTTCACCCAGGCGGCCGAAAGAACCGAAACCTTAAGGAGGAAAAGTTCGTCCCTCCTTTTAAAGGTCTCCCGCGTCAGCCTTGCCGCCGCCAGGTAGAACCAAACGACGAAAAGAAGGCCGAGGAGGCCGCCGTTTACGAACTCGGTAATCGGTAAAAAGCTCTCGTATTCGTTTATTATCCGGTTCAGGGGAGGGGGAAGGTTTTCGTATTGCTTTTGGGGACCGTAGCCCCAACCGATTAAAAGTTTGAGGTAGTCGCCCTCCTCGAGGGCCCTTTCGACCAGCTCGAGGGCCCCTTCGGCTATTACCACGCGCTGGGAAGAGAGGGCGTTTAGGGTCTCCGCGTTAAGACCGCGGCTTTCGACGAGTTTTATCCAGTATTCGACCTTCGGATTTTGCAGGGCGGCCGCGGTCCCCGCCGCCGCCAAAAGCAGTCCTCCCGCCAGGAGGGCCGCCCTCGCCCTTCGGTCCTTCAGGAGAGAGAACGCGGCCGCCCCAAAGAGCAGAAGGCCCGCCAAAAAGCCCAAAACGACGCTCCTTTCAAAGGGCAAAAAGGCGGTCCAGAGGAAAAGGGCGGCCCCGCCCGAAAACAAAACTTTCCTCCAAAGACCTTCCCCCGTCAGGGCAAAGTAGAGGGAGGCGAAAAAGGGCAGGGCCAAAAGGTTTCCGATTACGAACTTTCCGCCCCAAAAGGCTTTAATCTCGCCGTAGACCAGAAACGAGACCCAAACTTTGGCCGACAAAAGCAGTCCCAAAAGGGGGGCCGCCGCCAGCGTCCACCTCAGAAGTTTTAAAACCCCCTCCGGGTCCAAAACTTTGGGAAAAAAGTAGGAGAGGGTAAAGAAGTTCTGTTCGACGAGCCGCCTCCACTGCTCGGAAACCCTCAAAAAGAGGGCGCTCGACAGGTCCAAAACCGCCAAGTGTCCCAAAAGGGGAACGGTAAGTCTACCTCTAAAGGTCTCAAACCGTCTTTCCTTCAGAAGGATGAAAAGCCAAACCGCAAAGGCCAGCGTTAGAAAACCCTGAAAAACCGTAATGGAAAGGTAGGCGGAAACGAAGGACGCAAAAAGGAGGTAAAAGAGAAGCTTTCTCTCCACCGAAGGCGGGGGCTTTTCTTACTTTACTTCCGAGGGTTTTACGTCGACGGTTACGGTGGCCGAGACCTCGGGGTGGAGCTTCACCGTCAGGTTGTAGCGGCCGACGCTCTTTATGGGGGCCCTGAGCATTATCTTCTTCTTGTCGACCTCGACGCCGGCCAATTCCTTAATTTTTTCCGCAATTTCGGCCACGGTAATGGCACCGTAGAGCTTTCCGGTAACGCCCACCGGGCGGGCGATTTCGATGACCAAACCGTCGATTTTTTGGGCCACTTCCTGCGCCTTGGCCTTTTCCCTCTCCAGTTTGCGCTTTTTCTGCTTCAGGATTTCCCGAACGTGGCGCACGTTTCCCTCGGTGGCCGGCAGGGCCAAACCCCTCGGAATGAGGTAGTTGTTGGCAAAGCCGTCTTTAACGTTTACGATGTCGCCGAAGGTTCCGTATCCGGGAACGTCCTTAATCAACACGACCTTCATGGCGGCCCTCCCCTTTAATAAACGACGTAGGGCAGTAGGGCGAGTTGACGGGCCTTCTTAATGGCTACGGCGAGCCGACGCTGGTGCTTGGCGCAAACGCCCGTTTGCCTCGAAGGAATTATTTTACCCCTCGGAGAGAGGTACTTTTTGAGCGTTTCGACGTCCTTGTAGTCGGGTTCCTTCTTGTTTTGGCAAAACTCGCAAACTTTTTTCTTTCCTTTTTTTAACATCGCCCGAACCTCCTTCAAAAGGTTTTATAAGAGTATGTCGAAGTCGTCCTCGTCGCCCTTCCTCTTGGGCTCGTCCTTTTTGGGTTTTTCCTCCTCCTCCCCTTCCCCAAAGAGGAGGGCCTCAAGGTCGTCGAAGTCCTCCTCGGGAGGGGAGGACGGCTTTTGACCTTTATCGGTCGGGGGCAGCAGCTCGTCCTCTTCGAAGGTCGGAAGTTCCGGCTCTTCGGCCGTCGGCGGCGGTTCGGCCGGCGCCGCCGGACGCGCCCCCGCCTTTACCAAAATCTTGATGTCGAGGGCAACCACGCGAACGCGGCTCCGCGGCTCGCCCGTTTGCCGGTCAATCCACTTGTCCTGGGAGAGGCGACCCTCGACCAAAATCAGGTCCCCCTTTTCCAGCTGGGAGACCACCCTTTCGACGAGGTTTCCGAAGGCTTTGATGTCGAAAAAGTGGCTCTCTTGCTTCCAGTTACCGCTTTGGTCGCGGTAGTTTCGGTTGTAGGCGAGGGAGAAGGTGGCTATTTGCCGCCCGCTTTGCTCGAGCATGCGGATTTCGGGAGCGGCCACAACCCTACCGACCAAAATGACCTTGTTGTAGTTCATAGTTGGTTAAATTACCCCCCGGCGGCGCCTTTGGGTTGGGCTTTGAGCTGCGACTTTCTGATTTTGCTCGTCAGCCAACGGATGATGTTTTCGTTAACGCGGTAGAAGAACTCCAGCTCGTTGGGAACGTTGAGGTTTTCGTAGGGCGGTTCGCCCTCGTTTACGGCCCTGAACTGAACGAGGTAGTAGCGGCCGTGGGTGAACTTCTCTATCGGATAGGCGAACTGCCGGAGGCCCCAATCCTCCTCGTAAAGGATTTCGCCGCCTTTACGGGTAATCTCGTTCTTGACGGCCTCGACGACCTTCTTGTACTCCTCTTCGGTCAGCGTCGGCTTTACGACGAAGACGGTTTCGTAAAACCTTTCCCTCTCGTAGTGCCTTTTACCCATTCTTTACCCTCCGGACGGTTTTTTTCGGCCTTCCCCTTTTGAGGAGGGGAAAGCAGGGCGGGCCTTCCGCCGAGGGTTAGTTATTCTATCCGCGCCCCCCGCGGGGTCAAGACTTCGCTTTTAACCAAAAGAGGAAAAAGACTCAGGAGGTTCCGACCTCGGAGGTCTTAAAGGAGTATTCGGCCACCTTTTCGGTGTAGTCGTCGAACCAGTAGGCCTCGGGATTGCGCTTAAAGACCATAAACTTGCCCTCGTTTTCGGGGTCGGCCGCCCGGTGGTACTTAAAGTAGACGTGCTCCTCGTCCATGCCCACGACCTCAATTTTGCCCGTCGCGTGCGACATGACGAGCTTGGCCCTCTCGGCCAGACCGGAAATACCAACCTTCGCCCGTTCGAAAATCGTCAGGGCCTCCTCCACGGGAACGGCGAAGGCCTTGTTACCCCTTACGGGCCGGTTGATAAACACGTAGTAGGGAGGAACGCCTATAAACGACAGCTTTTCAAAGAGTTCGCGCAAGGTGTCGGGGTCGTCGTTTACGCCCCTCAAAAGGGGGGTTTGATTGGTCAAAACCGCCCCGGCCTTCAGAAGCACGTCCACCGCCTTAAGGGTTTCGTCCGAAATCTCCCTCGGGTGGTTGAAGTCGTTCATTATGTAAATCCGTCGGTCGGGCAGGGAAAACTCCTCTATCATCTTTACGAATTCGGGGTCCTCGGTAATCCGTTGGGGATAGTAGGCGAGGGCCTTGGTCCCTATGCGGACGATTTTCACGTGGGGAATTTGCCTGAGGCGGGCTATGACCTCGCGCAGCTTCTCCGTCGGCAGAACGAGGGGGTCCCCCCCGGTCAGAAGCACGTTGTTAATCTCCGGATGGCTTTCGATGTAGCGGAAGGCCTCCTCCAGGTCCATCAGTATTTCGTTTCCGCTGACGCCCTTTTCCTTAATAAAGAGACGCTTCCGGAAGCAAAAACGGCAAAATCCGAGACAAGTCGGCGCTATCAGAAAGAGCGCCGTGTCGCGATACTTGTGTTGGAGGCCGGGCGCTACGGTGTACTTCCTTTCGTTGGAGGGGTCGAGATAACCCCACTCCTCCAATTCCTCCTCAAAGGGAACGGCTATTTTCCTCAGAGGGTCGTGGGGGTCGGACCAATTTATCAGTTTGGCGTAGTGTTCGGTCAACTTCATCGGAAAAAATTCGGTAACTTTTTTAATCTTTTCCTTTTCTTCGGCGCTCAAAGGCAACTTTTCCGGGTCGGTAATCCACTTTATGCGCGCCATAGGTCCACCTCCGCAAATTTTTTTAGACGAAGGCCGCCTTACGGCGGCGACACTTTTAATTTATAGTTAGAAGACGGAAAGGCCCCCGCTATGAGCGGGGGCGGGCGCCGTAAGATAGTAATCCTTAATGACCGTTTCCGAAGTTAGGGAACGCTTTCTGAAGGAAAAGGAGGCGGTAAAAACCCTAAAGGACTTGGAAAACTTCCGTCAACTCTTTTTGGGAAAAAAAGGTCTGATTTCGCAACTTTTTAAGGAACTGCGCTCGGCCCCTCCCGAAAAGAGGAAGGAGCTCGGCCGGGAGATAAACCTCCTTAGGGAGGAGGTCGAAAGTTTCGTCCGTCAAAAGGCGAAGGAGCTCAAAGAAAAGGAACTTCAGGAGAGGCTGAGAAGGGAGCGTCTTGACGCCGCCCTTCCCGGCGACACCGTCTTACCCCTCGGTGCCAAACATCCCCTGTCGGCCGTCGTCGAGGAAATAACCGAAATCTTCAAGGGAATGGGCTTTACCGTCGAAACGGGTCCGGAGGTGGAAAAGGAGGAGTACAACTTCGACATGCTGAACATTCCGAAAGAGCACCCCGCCCGCGACATGCAGGACACTTTCTACCTCAACCGAAAGGGTTACCTCCTGCGCACGCACACCTCCCCCGTTCAGGTTCGAACGCTTTTGAAGAAAAGGCCGCCCGTTCAGATAATAGCGCCGGGGCGCGTTTACCGCCGCGACGACGACCCGACCCACTCACCCATGTTCTTTCAGGTCGAGGGTTTGGTGGTCAACGAAACCGTCAACTTCGCCCACATGATGTGGGTGCTCAAGGAGTTCCTGCGCCGCTTTTTCGAAACCGAGGTGCCCGTTCGCTTCCGGCCCTCCTACTTTCCCTTTACCGAACCGAGCACCGAGGTCGACATCGGTTGCGTAATTTGCGGCGGGGAAGGTTGCCGCGTTTGCAAAAACACCGGCTGGCTGGAGGTCCTCGGGGCCGGCATGGTCCACCCCGCCGTCTTGGAGGCCTGCGGTGTCGACGCGGAGCGCTACCGGGGCTTTGCCTTCGGCCTGGGCGTCGACCGCTTTGCCATGCTGAAGTACGGCGTCGACAACATCAAGCACTTTTACGAAAACGACGCCCGCTTTTTGCGCCAATTTCTTTCCCTCTGAGGTTCCTTTCTTTTGCTTTCCTCAAAGGGCGTTTGTCCGAACCGCGGCCATATTAGGACGAAAAACGCGGATGCTATAAACTCCCCTATGGGAAGGGAAAAGGACGCCAACCTCCTTAAGGTGGAAAAGGTCGTAGAACCGAAGCCCCTTTGCGGCGACGGCGCCCGCTTTGACGACTACGAAAGCCTCTACGCCGAAAGCCTCAAAAGCCGGGAAAAATTTTGGGAGAAGCTGGCCTCCGAGCTCCACTGGTTTAAGCGGTGGGAGCGCGTTTGGAACGGGAAGTTCAAAGGGGCCCGCTGGTTTGAGGGCGGAAAGACCAACGTTTGCTACAACTGCCTCGACCGAAACCTAAAGCGCGGGCTCCGCAACAAGGTGGCGATAATCTACGCCAACGAGAGGGAGGAGGAGAGAAAGCTCACCTACGGCGAACTCCACGAGCTGGTGGGCCGCCTGGCCTCCGGACTTAAAAGGCTCGGCGTTCGAAAGGGCGACCGCGTTCTCATCTACATGCCCAACACCCCCGAGGCGGCGGCCGCCATGCTGGCCTGCGCCCGCATAGGGGCCGTGCACTCGGTCGTCTTTGCCGGATTTTCGCGCGAGGCCCTGAAGGTTCGCATCGGGGACGCCGAACCGAAGGTGGTAATAACGGCCACCTACACCGTCCGAAGGGGTAAAAAGGTGGACCTCCTTTCCACCGCCCGGGAGGCGGTAAAGGACTTTCCCTTCGTGGAAAAGTTGGTCGTTTGGGACCGCGACGGGGAAGAAAAGCTGGGACCCGCCGAGGTGGAATTTTACGACCTCGTTGCGGAAAACCGCGAGGTAGCCCCCGCCGAGGAGATGGACGCCGAGGACCCGCTGTTTATCCTCTACACCTCGGGAACGACCGGAAAGCCCAAGGGGGTTCTCCACACCACGGGCGGCTACATGGTGGGCGTTTACGCCACCACCGGCTGGGACTTTAACCTCAAGGACGACGACGTTTACTGGTGCACCGCCGACGTCGGTTGGATTACGGGCCACTCCTACATCGTTTACGGTCCCCTCCTCAACGGAATAACGACGGTGATGTACGAGGGGGCGCCCAACTACCCCGACCCGGGCATCTGGTGGCGGTTGGTCGAACGCTACCGCGTCAACGTCTTTTACACCGCACCGACGGCCGTCAGACTCTTTATGCGCTACGGCGAGGATTATCCCAGGCGCTACGACCTGTCCTCTCTGAGGGTGATAGGCTCGGTCGGCGAACCGATAAATCCCGAGGCGTGGGAGTGGTACTACCGCGTCATCGGCGGCGAAAAGTGTCCGGTGGTCGACACCTGGTGGCAAACCGAAACGGGAATGCACGTGATACTAACGTGGCCCCACACCAAGGCAAAGCCCGGATACGCCGGCCGCCCCTTTTTCACCGTCGAAGTCGACGTCGTGGACAAGGAGGGTAATCCTTTGCCCCCCAACCGCGTCGGCTATCTGGTAATAAAGACGCCGTGGCCCGCCATGTTCCGGACCGTTTGGAAAAATCCGGAGCGTTACGACCGCTATTGGGAGGTCGTTAAGGGTTACTATTGCCCCGAGGACCTGGCAACAAAGGACGAAGAGGGCTTTATCGCGATTTTGGGCCGCGCCGACGACGTTTTGAACGTGGCCGGCCACCGCATAGGAACGGCCGAGGTCGAAAGCGCCCTGCTCGAGCACCCGGCCGTGGCCGAGGCCGCCGTCATAGGAAAGCCCGACGAGATAAAGGGTGAAAGGATAAAGGCCTTCGTGGTGTTAAAGGTGGGCTACGAACCTTCCGAAAAGCTGGCCGAGGAAATCCGCCGGACGGTAAGGGAGGTTCTGGGGCCCATAGCCGTGCCGGAGGAGCTGGAGTTCGTCGAAAAGCTTCCCAAAACGCGAAGCGGGAAGATTATGCGGCGGCTCCTGCGGGCCCGCGAATTGGGACAGGAGGTGGGAGACCTCTCGACCTTGGAGGACTAAGGAACGACGCCCTCCAGCCTCTTGTCCCTTCCCTTCATTACTATCGGCACCGTCATCTCGCCCAGGCGCGAAACGACGTGGCTGCCGAAGCGCGCGTCCAAAAGCGTTTCCTTTTCCGCCGTTTGGGGCAAAAAGTCGGCCACCGAAACCTTGTCCCGAACGCGGTAGCCGGTCGTCACCTCTTTAGGGGCCGAAAGGAGGTACGAAGGGTAGTAGTTGGTCGTAACGAAGGTCGTCTTTTTGTCGTTGTAGCGGCGGCTGACCAGACCCACCAGCAGGTCCCTGTACCAGTCGGTCAAAACCTCGTTGCCGAGGTCGTCGAGAACGAGGACCGGAACGCGGGCCAAAAACTCCAAGTACTTGAGGTGGGAGCCGCTCGAAATTCCCTCCCGCAGTTTAACCGAAAGCTCCTTGGTGTCGACGAAGTAGCCCCTGACGCCGAAGCGGTTGTAAACGAACTTCAGGACCGCGGCGGCGGCGTACGTCTTTCCCACCCCCGGCGGTCCTACGAATAGCAAACCCACCCCCTTTTTGTGGTAGTTTTCAAACGACCGCAAGTAGTCGTAGAGCCCCTCGAGGGTGGCCCGGTCCAAAACCCTCCTGAGGTGGGAAACTTCCGCCTTTTCGAACCGCTTCGGAATGTTGAGGTATCGGGCCGCGTTGAAGCGTTCGTAAACGCAGCGGCACTTCTTGCTGCCCCGCTCGGTGATTAAAAAGCCCAAACCCCTGCAGCGGGGGCAGTAGCTCCCGTTTTCGGAGGTCATCAACTCAATAATTAACCCCCCGAAGGGGGGCAAAAGCACCTTTAATTAAAAACCTTTTAAAAATGGGCGTTTTGGTCTTTTTGACCGACTTCGGAACCAAGGACGGCTTTGCCGGCGTTATGAAGGGCGTCGCCCTCTCGATTAATCCCGACCTGCGGTTGGTCGACCTGACTCACGAGGTTGAACCTTTTAACGTTCTCGAGGGCGCCCTCCTTCTGAAGGCCCACTACCGGTACTTTCCGAAGGGGAGCGCCTTCGTGGCCGTCGTCGACCCCGGCGTGGGAACCGAAAGGAAACCGATAGCGGTGAAAACGCCCAACTACTACTTCGTCGGTCCGATGAACGGCCTCTTTGACCTCGTTTTGGAGGAGGAAAAACCTCTGAAGGTCGTCGAGCTTACCAACCCCCGCTACCGCCTTCCGGCCGTAAACGACACCTTCCACGGGCGCGACGTCTTTACGCCGGCGGCCGCCCACCTGCTTTCCGGCGTTCCCTTAGAGCGGTTGGGCCCGCCCGTGCGCTACCGCAGACTCCTGAACTTTCCCAAGCCCAAGCGCCTGCCCGGCAAGGTGGTCGGCCAAGTCGTCTACTTCGACCGCTTCGGAAACGCCGTTACCACCGTTCCCTGCGGCCGCTATCGCCGCTGCACCTTCCGCGGAAAGACCTTCCCCTTCGTAAGGGCCTTTTTGGAAGCCAAGCGCTACGGCGTCGGCTCCACGTGCGGGAGCTTCGGACTGGTCGAGCTCTTCGTTCCCGAGGGTAACTTTAAGGAAACCTTCGGCGCCCGAAAGGGGGAAAAGGTCGTTTGCCACCTTTAGCGGCCCCTTTTCCTTTTCAAAAACCCCAGCAGGGAAAAGAGGAGGAAAATTCCCCCGCCGGTCAAAACTATCGACGGCCCCGTCGGCAGGTCCAAAAGGTAGGCCAGCGCCAGCCCGCCGTAGGTCGAAGCCAGCGAAACCCCCCCCGAAAGGAGCAAAAGCTTCCCGTAGTGCCAAACCAGCTGATAGGCCGCCGCCGTCGGGACCACCAGCATGGCGTGCGTCAGCAAAATACCCACCAACTTCGTCGCGTACGTTATCAAAAACGCCAAAAGGGCCACCATCGAGTAGTAGAGAACCCCCGTCCGTATGCCGGTCGAGTAGGCCGTCTCCTCGTCGAAGCAGAGAAAGAGAACCTGGTCCTTGTAGCGGTAGGCCAAAAAGGCGCTGACCAAAAGGAGGAAAAAGAGAACCACACCGTCGGCGGTCGAAACCGTCGTCAACGACCCAAAAAGGTAGGCAAAAACGTTTCCCCTGTGGGAACTGAGGTAGATGAGAATTATCCCGACGGCCATCGAGAGGGCCAAAACGATTCCGACCGAGGCGTCCTCCGTCAGACCGACGCGCCTCCTCAAAAAGGCCACGAGCCAACCGACCGCCACCGAAAAGACCAAAGCCGCCGCCGTCGGGTCCAAACCCGTAACCACGCCCAGCGCCAAACCGGCCAAAACGGCGTGCGAAACCGCTATGCTCAAAAAAGAGAGACGGAAAAAGTAAACGACGAAAGAGTAGAGCGCCAGCAAAAGCGCCAGAAGGCCCGAGACGGTCAAAATCGTCGGCCAAAAGCTCTCCATCGGTCCCGTCCGATTAATTTAAAGCCCGCCCCTTCGGGGCGGGGAGAAAAGCCGCGAAAGGGGGCCTCACTTGGCGTATTCCACGTAGCGGGTTTCGCGAATTACGGTAACCTTTATTTGGGCGGGAAAGTCGATTTCCTCCTCCAACCGCTTGGCGATTTCCTTCGACATCAGGAAGGCCTCCTCCTCGGAGACCTCCTCGGGGTTTACTATCACGCGAACTTCCCTTCCCGCCTGTATCGCGTAGGCGTTTTGAACCCCCTTAAAGGACTTTACGATTTCCTCAATCTTTTCGAGGCGCTTGATGTACTTTTCCAGCGTTTCGCGGCGGGCCCCCGGGCGGGCGGCCGAAATCTTGTCGGCAATGCACACCAAAACCACCTCCGGATAGCGCGGTTCCTCCTCCTCGTGGTGGGCGAAAATCGCGTTAATCACGTAGTCGGGCTCCCCGTACTTTTTGACGAGCTCGGCACCCGCCTTGGTGTGGCTTTCGCCCAGCTCGTGGCTGACGGCCTTGCCGATGTCGTGGAGGAGGCCGGCCCTTACGGCCTTTTTAACGTCGAGGCCCAGCTCGGCCGCCAACATGCCGGCTATGGCCGCCACCTCCTTACTGTGGTTCAAAACGTTTTGCGTGTAGGAAGTCCTGTAAAAGAGCTTGCCCAGGTAGTAGTGGAGTCCCGGATGAACGTCGTAAAGCTCAAATTCCCTGCAGACCTCCTCGCCCAGCTTTTTAATCTTTTCGTCGAACTCTTTTCGGACCTCCTCGACGGTCTTTTCGATGCTGGCCGGGTGGATGCGCCCGTCGGCGATTAACCTTTCGAGGGCCTCCTTGGCGATTTCCCTCCGAAGGGGGTCAAACGACGAGAGGGTAACAACGTCGGGAGTGTCGTCGATTAAAACGTCCACGCCCGTAAGCTGTTCGAAGGTCCTTATGTTCCTTCCCTCCCGGCCGATAATCCGACCCTTAAACTCGTTGGAGGGGAGCTGAACCGTTGTGGTCATAAAGTTGACCGGAGCCTCGGTCGCCAACCTCTGGATGGCCGTCAGCAAAATCTCGCGGGCGCGATGGCGGGCCTCCTCCTGCGCCTGCTCCTCCAGCTCCCTGAGCCGCTTGGCTATCTCCTGCCGCTCCCTCTCCTCAATCCTCTTAAAGAGCTCCTCCTTGGCCTCCTCGTAGGAGAGGTTCGCAATTTCCTGAAGCTTTCTCAGCTCCTGCTCCTTCACCTCCTCCAGCTCGCGCAGCCGCTTTTGAACCTCCTCCTCCAGTTTGGCGACCTCCTTTTCCTTTTGAAGCAGTTGCTTTTCCAATTCCTGGAGCTCCTTGTAACGCTTAAAGAGTTCCTCCTCCCTCTCCTCGAGGGTTTCCCACTTCCTTTCCAAAACCTGCGAGCGTTCCTCTATTCTCCTCTCCTCCTCCTTGAGGCGCTCCTCCAGCCGCGTCAGCTCGTCCTTTTTAAGCTCGAGCTGGAGCCGCAACCTCTCCAGTTCCGCCCTTTCCCGCTCCAGCTGTTTGTAAAGGTCGCGAAGCTCCCCCTCCTTCTTAAGGGAAATCTCCCTCTCCAATTCCGCCCGCAGGGAGGCCTCCCTCTCCCTCAGGCTCTTTTGAAGGAGCTGCTCCCACTTTTTGCGCTCCTGCTCCAAAAAGGCCTGGTATTCCTCCTCCGCCTCGAGGCGCGCGCGGTCGACCAACTTTTGATTTTTCTTTTCCGAATATAGGTATCCCGCCGCACCGCCGAGGGCGGCGGTAAACAGCGCAAACAAAACCTCCAGCATCGCCTACTCCTCCTTCTTTCTGTAGTAGACCTTCGTCGGCGTTATCACCGCGTCCAGTGGTGCGTCGTGCTCCTCGCAGGGAACCTCCTTGAGAAGCTGAAAGTCGTAGGCCACCCCGACCTTAAAGCCCTTTACGCGCGGCAGGAAGCGGTCGTAAAATCCCCCGCCGCGGCCGAGGCGACAGCCCCTTTCGTCAAAGGCCACGCCGGGTACCACTACCAGGTCGACCTTTTCCGGTTTGAAAATCCTTCCCCCCAAGGGTTCGACGACGCCGTGGCGTCCCTTTTTCAGGACCGCCTTATCGTTGACCTCGACGGCGACCATCCGACCGTCGACCGTCGTTTTGGGAAGGAGCAAAACCTTCTTCGGGTCCTTTAAAAGCTCCTCCAAAAGGGGTCTGAGGTCGACCTCCCCTCCGAGGGGATAGTAGAGCAAAACCGTTTTGGCCCTCTTAAAGGCGGGAAGCTTTTTGAGCCTTTCGACTATTGAGGCCGACTGGCGCCTCCGTTCCTCCTCGGGGAGCCTCCTTCTCCTTTCGATTAGCTCCCTTCGGAGGTGCTCCTTCAGCTCCTTAACCATCGGAGGTTTACCTCGGTTTAGTCCGCCCCGCCTAGCGGGCGCGGGGGACTGTTATTCCCAGATGGGACCCAAAGGTTTAGGTGGGAAGACTGTCCCCGTGCCCCCTACCTTCCGACCTTTTTAGGGGACGCCGGGGAACCCGTCTTCCCTCTTTGGGTGCCCGTAGTCCCCGAAGGGAATAACGCCCCCGCGGCACCGGGCAGGGCGGGGTTCCCAAGCAACAAAAAATATACACCAAAGGTCGGACCGCCGCCCCGACCCCCGATTGACAAGCCCCCGTTCCGCCCTTGCGGATTATAAACGCCAAGCTAAATTTTCCTAACAGGAAACAACTTAAGGAGGTGGCCGGGATGGCTGAAAAAAAGGAAGCCCAAGTCAGGGTTGAGGACCAGGTAAGGGCGCTCATCGCCCAAATCGAAAGCATCAGGGCCGAAATCGCCGCCTTGGACGCGGCCATCAACGCCCTCCGGCAGACGGTCGCAACCCTGAGAACGCTCAAAAGGCTCGGACAGGGTAAAAACGTTCTCATTCCCGTCGGTTCGATAGCTCAGGTCGAGATGAAGATTGAAAACCTCGACCGCGTGGTCGTTTCGGTCGGACAAAACATTTCGGCCGAGCTCTCCTACGACGAGGCCGTCAAGTACATCGAGGACGAAATCGAAAGGTTGCTCGCCCTCAGGCTCGTTCTCGAACAAACCATAGCCGACCTCTACACCCAAATCGACCAACTCGTCCGCGGAACGACCCAGGAGGAGGAGAAGAAGGAGGAAGGTAAGTAACTTCCTCCCTTCTCCCTTCAAACCTTTCGGAGGAAGCGGTTATGAACCCGCCTCAGCTTCAGCCCCAGCCGCAGGAGGCGCTCGTTTTGCAGGTTCAGCTCCTGCGGGCCGAACTCGAGCAAATCGAGCGCGTTAAAAACTTTTTGAAAAACCTCGAACCGGGCCGCAAAATCTACATAAACCTCGGACCGGTGATGGTCGAAAGCAACTACCTTGAGGCCATCCAATACCTCGAGGAGAGGGAAAAGGAAATCCGCGCCCTTTTGCTGGAACTGGAGGCCAAGCTTACGACCGCCGGTTTCAAACTCCAGTCGTCTTAACTCTTTTTTCCTCCTCCGACAGGAATTCCTCCAGCCTGCGGACCAGCTCCTTAAGGGGTCGGATTGAGGAGTTTTCCTCCACGCAACGGGCCAGCTCGCGCGTCCACCGCAGGTGTTTTTCGAAAAACTCCACGTAGAGCAACGAAACTTTTTTCCTCTCGGAGGGGTCGTCCGTTTCCGCCGCCAGTTTTACCAAAAAGGCGGCAAAGTCGAATTGGACCGAGGCGCGGTCGGGAAGCTCGTTTTTGACCTCCAGACCGAAAAGGTCGTAAAAGCGGGCCGACGAGAGGGCCGCCTCCCCCATCAGGAGCCGCTCGGGCGAAAAGAAGCTCTGGTAGGGTTTGCAGGGAACGCCCCCGTAGCGAAACTCAAAAAGGGAGGTGTATTCGGCCTGAAGCTCCTCCAAGGGTACGCTTTTTAACTCCTCCAGCGGGCGGCGGTCGTCGAAGGGGTAAAACCTTTCGAGGTTTTCAAAAAAACTTTCGTCCCGCGGATAGGAGAAGAGGAAGGCGAAGAACTTGTAAAGGTTAAAGAGTTTTTCCGCTCGGCGGTCCATTTAATCTACAAACAGTCTAAGGAAAAAACGCGGGGGCTTTTTCGCCCGCCGGGGGTCGTGCAATAATCGCCACTATGGCCGGCAAAAAGTGGAGGTTTCTTTTGGCGGCGTTGGTAGCGGCGCCCGCCTTTTTGGTATCCTGCGCCCAGAAGCCGGTGGTGGGCGAACCGACGCTGGTTTTAATAAGCCACTCGCAGGAGGTCCGGCTCGGCGACGAGGCGGCCAAGGAAATTCTGAAAACCGAAAGGCTGGTCGAGGACCCCGAACTGGTAAAAAGGGTCGAAACGATTTTTGAAAGGCTCGTTCAAAGCCTTCCGCCCGAATACAAGAGCGCCTACAAGTGGAGGGTCTTCGTCCTCGACAAGCCCGAGGTTAACGCCTTCGCCCTGCCCAACGGAAACATCTTCGTTTACAAGGGTTTAGTCGACTTCGTCGAAAGCGACGACGAGCTGGCCGTGGTTCTGGGCCACGAGATGGCCCACGTAATCCTGCGCCACGCCGCCGAGAAGATATCCTACGCCACCCTCGCCGAGCTCACCGGATACCTGCTTCTGAGCCGCATTCCCCCCTCCCAGCAGCGGATAGCGGCCGACCTTTACGCCCTCGGCGTCAACGTGGCCTTCCTGCTTCCCTACTCGAGAAAGCAGGAGAAGGAGGCCGACATCGTCGGTTTGCTGATAGTGATGAGGGCGGGCTACGACCCGGAGGCGGCCGTAAGCCTGTGGGAAAAGATGCTTCAAAAGTTCGGTTCGCAGGAGCCGCCCGAGTGGCTCTCGACCCACCCGGCCAGCAAGCGCCGCCTCGAATACGTCAAGAAGGTGGTCCAATACCTGAAGGAGCACCCCGAGGTCGTAAAGCAGTTCAAAATCCCCAAGGAGCTACTGGAGCTGGAGTAGTCCCCTTTTCGCTCCCTCTTCCCTTTTCCCGCGGCGGCGAAAAATCTTTAAATCCTTATGAAGGAACGCTACACCTTTGAGGACCTAAAGAGGATAATGGCCGAGCTCCGCCAAAAGTGTCCCTGGGACCGCAAGCAGACCCACGAGAGCCTCAAAAAGTATCTGATAGAGGAGGCCTACGAGGTTCTGGACGCCATCGACCGCAAGGATTGGGAGGCTCTTAAAGAGGAGCTCGGCGACCTCCTGCTCCAGCCCGTTTTTCACGCGCGCCTGGCCGAGGAGGCGGGCCGCTTCGACATAGACGAGGTGGTCGACCACCTCTGTAAAAAGCTTATAGAGCGCCATCCCCACGTTTTCGGCGAGGAGGAGGCAAAGAGCGCCGAGGAGGTCCTAAAAAGTTGGGAGCGCAAAAAGGTCGAAAAGAAAAAGGGGGTCCTCGACGGGGTTCCCAAACACCTTCCGGCCCTCATGAGGGCGCAAAAGCTTCAGAAAAAGGCCGCCTCGGTCGGCTTCGATTGGTCCGACCTGAAGGAGGTAAAGGAAAAGGTCCGGGAGGAGTGGAACGAGTTTTGGGAGGCCCTCGAAAGCGGCGACAGAGAAAGGCTGGAGCACGAACTGGGGGACCTCCTCTTTGCGCTGGTAAATCTGGCGCGCTTTTTGGGCCTCGACGCGGAGGAGGCCCTCCAAAAGGCCAACGAGCGCTTCGTAAAACGCTTTTCCTTCGTAGAAAGGAAGGTCAAAGAGAGCGGCAAGGACTGGGGCGACTTTACCCTCGAGGAGCTGGACCGCTTTTGGGAGGAGGCAAAAAGACTCGAGCGCGGTTAGTGGTCTTATACTCTTTCCCTCCAAAGGAGGTGGTTTCGGATGAAGGTTCTTAAGTCGGCCCTTTTGGGCCTTTCCTCCGCCGTCGTTCTTTCGACCGCGGCGCCGGCGGCCGAGCTGGTTTGCGTAAACGGCGACGCCCTTATGGAACAAACCCGCTACGCCCAAGAGCTCAAGAAGGAGGTGGAGGCCAGGGTCGCCGAAATCCAAAGGAGGATTGAGGAGCAGACCGAACAAATAAGGGAAAAGCTGGAAACCCTTCAAAAGGAGCTCGAAAGCGGCCTCCTTTCGGAGGAGGTAAAGAGGGAAAAGGAGCAGGAGTTTTTAAGGCTGCAGGAGGAGCTCCGCCGCTACCAAGTTCAGTATCAGCAGGAGGTTCAGCAATACCTACAGCAGGAGTTTCTAAAGTTTAACGAACTGGTAAAGGCGGCCCTAAAGGCCTTGGCGCAGGTTGAGGGTTTCAAGGCGGTGGTAAATTGCGGCGACCTGCTCTACTACGACCCTTCGATAGACATTACCGAAGAGGTTGCAAAAACCATCGACCAACTGGCGGAGCAGGCCAAAAAGGAAAACCCCTAAAGGGGGCCCTTTAAATTCTGAGTTCCTCCACCAGTTGGTCCAAAACTTCCTTTTCCCTTTCGGTTAAAAGTTTTCGGGCGGCGTAGTCGACCAGGTGTTCGACGCGGAGTCGGGGCGCGTAGCGAATGGCCCCCTCGGTCAGCTGGAGAACGCAACCGGGACAGGAGGTCAAAACGAGACCGGCCCCGGTTTTTTCAAAGTCCTCCATTTTTCGCCTCAGTATTTGCTGCGACAGCTCGGGATTTTTCACCGAAAAGACGCCGGCAAAGCCGCAGCAGCTTCGGTTCAGCTCGCCCTTTAGCGGTTTTCGGCCCGAAAGTTTTTCGACCGCCTCGTCAAAGAGCCCGGGGCTTAGACCCATGGCGGTGTAGGAGTGGCAGGGGTAGTGGAAGGTGACGGGTTCGCCTTCTCCCGCGCGGAGCGCGGGCTCCTCCTTTAACAAAATCTCGACCAGTTCGTAAACGGGAAAGGGAAGTCCGTAGTCCTCCTTAAAGGTGCCGCCGCCGGTGGGACAGATTACGACCAGCGCCTCGGCGCCCTCCTTTTCCTTGAGGAGGCGAAACACCCTTTCGTTTTTCTCCCTCAGGCGGCTAAAGTCCTCCAAAAAGCCGCTGTAGAGGTGGGGACCGCCGCAGCACCCGACCCCGTCGGGAACTATTACCCTGTAGCCGAACTTTTGAAGGAGGCGAACGGCGTTTTTGGCCGTTTCGGTGTAGAAGTTTTCAAACATGCATCCGGGAAAGAAGACCAGGGTTCCCTTCGGTCTTCCCTCGGGTAGGAAGACCTTGCCGCGGAGGGAGCCGGCGTCGGTCTTCGGTTTGGGAAAGTGTTTCACAGCCCCGGTGGGGAAAACGACGGGGACCGTATTCCTCTTTCCCAAAACGAGTTTGGTAAGGAGGGCTCCCGCCTTCAGGAGCCATCGGAAGACCTTGGAACCCTGAAGGGTCAGCGGCTTTAAAAGGAGCAATTTGACCCAGTCCCTCCTCCGGTCGTTTGCGGTCTTTCGGACCTTTACGAGCAGGTCCTTGTAGTCGACCCCGTTGGGACAAATCAGCTCGCAGTTCCTGCAGAGGGTGCACTCGTCCCACCTTTTGACCGTTTCGGGGGAGAGGTCGACTTTCCCCTCCGCAAGGGCCTTTACCAAGAATATGCGACCGCGGGGCGAGTAGGCCTCGTCGAGCTTTACCGCGTAGGTGGGGCAGACGGTTTTGCAAAGCCCGCAGCGGACGCAGGCGTCGGCCAGTTTTTGGTCCACCAAAGGGAGTCGGGGAGGTTTTTTCTCCATGGGAAGGTTTTATTTTTCACCGCAACCCGAAGGCGGTTTACCGACGGGGAGCAGCCAAAAACGAAAGTAATTGGCGTATAATCCTCAACCCGCCGAAAGGAAAACCCGTAAATTATTTTCTCGGTCGGGAGGTTTTGTATATGGTCGTTACGCCCGAGAGGGTTCTTTACGACGACGGGACCCACCAGTGTTACCTGCTCGAGGATTACGGCCACGGGCAGATGGTTCAAACCAACGTCTACCTCATAGTGGACAACAAAAAGGGCATGCTCCTCGACCCCGGGGGGCACAAGCTCTTCAAGCCCCTCTTTTCCGACATAGCCCAGCTTATAGGCATTCAAAACCTCGAGTACATATTCCTGTCGCACCAGGACCCCGACATCGTCGCCGGCCTAAACGGCTGGCTCATGACGAGTCAGGCCGTGGCGATAATCTCCAAGTGGTGGCTTCGCTTTATTCCCCACTACGGGCTGGACAAGTACGTCGAGCCCCGTCTCAAGGGCATCGAGGACGATGGGGGCATAATTAAGCTCGGAAACAGCGAAATATTCATAATTCCGGGCCACTTTATGCACTCGCCCGGAAACTTTCAGGTCTACGACCCGGTGGCGAAAATCCTCTACAGCGGCGACATGTTTTTCAGCTTCGGCGTCGAATACACCTTCGTCGACGAGCCCTCGGCCCTCGAGGTGCACCTGGAAAGGTTCGTAAAACCCTACGTTCAACGCTTCATGGGCGGAAGGCAGGTGTTTAAGCCCTACGCGCGGCTTTTGCGCGAAATCGACGAAATATTCGGTATAGAGGTAATAGCCCCCCAACACGGGGCCATTATCCGCGGCCGCGAAAACGTCTTGAGGACCATCGAGTGGCTCGAAAACCTCGAGGCCGGTCCCGACATAATAGGTCCCATCTTCCAAATTCCCAAAAAGAGGCTCGTTTTCGATTAATCTCTTTTCCTCTTAATGGCCCTTCCCCGACGCCTTTACCTCTTTGACGGTTCGGCCTTCGTCTACCGCGCCTATCACGCCCTGCCGCCACTCAGGACCAAGGACGGCTTTCCGACCGGCGCCGTTTTCGGTTTCCTGAGGACCTTTTTGGCCTTTTTAAAGGAAAAAAGCCCGACTTTCGTCGGGGTGGTTTTCGACAGTCCCAAAAAGAGCTTTCGCTCCGAACTCTACGCCGACTACAAGGCCCGAAGGAAACCGGCCCCCGACGACCTCAAGCGCCAGATACCCGTAATCAAGGACCTTTTGAAGCTTTTAGGCGTTCCCCTGGTCGAGGTCGAGGGGGTCGAGGCCGACGACGCCATCGCAACCCTGGCCAAAACCTTTTCCCAAAAAGGTTGGGAGGTGGTCGTTTACACCCCCGACAAGGACATGGCCTACCTGCTTTCCTTTGGTAGGGTAAAACTCGTAAATCCCCTTACGGGCGAGGAGATTACGGAGGAAAAGGTCCTTAAAAAGTTCGGCGTAAGGCCGGAACAAATTCCCGACTACCTGGCCCTGGTGGGCGACAAGGTGGACAACGTTCCCGGCGTTCCCGGCGTCGGTCCAAAGAGGGCGGTCGAAGTGCTTTCGCGCTACGGTTCGGTCGAAAACCTCGTCCGAAACTGGGACCGCCTGCCCTCCGACCTCAAAAGGCTCCTTTCCAAAACCTCGCCGCGGGAACTTTTAAAGTGGCTCGAACTGACGCGGTTGAAAACCGACCTCGACCTTCCCCTCGGCGAGGAGGACCTCAAACTCAAAAAACCCGACTGGGAGAGGTTGAAAAACGAACTCCTCCGGTTGGAGATGAAGAGCCTCCTCAAAGAGGTCGAAAGGCTGAGGAGGGAAACCCCGCTGGGTCAAAAAAAACTCTTTTAAACGCGGGCGGGAAGGGAAACCTTTCGTCAATCCCTTTGGGGTTTGCCCCAACCGCCCCCGCCCGGCGTTTCTATCCGAATCACCGTCCCCTTTGGCAGTCGGCCGGAAAACTTTCCGCCGACCGGCTTACCGTTTATCAAGTTCCTTCCCACCGCACCGGGCAAACCGCCCGCCAGACCGTAAGGGGGAATTCTCCGCCTTTCGCTCAAAATGGTCACCTCCGCGTCGGTAAGCAGTTCCACCTCCCGGACCAAACCGTCGCCGCCGCGGTGTAGGCCCTCGCCCCCGCTGCCCACCCTAATCGAATACTCCCTGACCATCAGGGGATAGGCGAATTCGAGGGCCTCGACCGGCGTGTTTAGGGTGTTGGTCATGTGCGAGTGAATTGCGCTTTCGCCGCCCCCGCCGCTCCAGGCGCCCGTTCCTCCCCCTACGGTCTCGTAGTAGCTGAAGGCCTCGCCCGTTTGCGGGTCGGTTCCTCCTATAACGAGGTTGTTCATAGTCCCCTGCGAGGCGGCCGGAACCACCTCCGGCAAAGCCTTGGCAAAGGCCCCCAGGAGGGCGTCCACTATCCTCTGGGAGGTTTCCACGTTTCCGCCGGCCACGGCGGCCGGAAACTCGGCGTCGACCAACGAACCCTTCGGCGTAATTACCTCTATCGGCCTCAGAATCCCCGCGTTGGTCGGAACCTCGTCTCCCCCCATAAGGGACCGAACCGAGTAAAGGACCGCCGAAAGGGTTATCGCCCTTACCGCGTTCATCGGTCCCAAAGTTTGCGGGTCGGTACCCGTAAAGTCGACGCGGAGTCTTTCCCCCTCGACGGTCAGCTTTACCCTTATCCTCAGGTCGGTCCGACCGAAGCCGTCGTCCTCGACGAGGTCCTCAAACTCGTATACCCCGTCGGGAAGCGAACGAACGAAACTCCTGGTCAACCTTTCGGCGTAGTCCAAAAGGGCCCTTCCGTAAAAGAGGACCTCCTCCTTACCGTAGCGCCTCAAAAGTTCGACCAAGCGGCGCCTTCCCACCTCGAGGGCCGCCAACTGGGCCGCAAAGTCGCCCTCCCGCTCGTAGGGATTTCGGACGTTGGCCAGAAAAAAGTCGAGAAGTTCGCGGTCGAGCCGCCCCCTTTTAACGAGCTTCACCGGCGGAATTACGATACCCTCCTGAAAGAGGGAGGTCGAAAGGGGCATCGAACCGGCGCTCATTCCCCCCACGTCGGCGTGGTGGGCCCGGTTTGCCACGAAAAACAACAGCTCGCCCTCAAAGTAAACGGGGGCCACCGCCGTTACGTCGGGAAGGTGCGTTCCCCCCCTGAAGGGGTCGTTCAAAACGACTACGTCGCCCTCTTCGAGGCTTTCGAATGCCTCCAGCGCGCTCTTTACCGAAAGTGGCATCGAACCCAGGTGGACCGGAATGTGGGCCGCCTGGGCCAAAAGCTCGGCGTCGGCCGTAAAGATAGCGCAGGAAAAGTCGCGCCTCTCTTTGATGTTCGGCGAAAAGGCGGTCCGCTGAAGGACCGCCCCCATCTCCTCCGCAATTTGGGCAAACCGGTTGTTGTAAACCTCCAAAAGTATCGGCGAAACCCTTTCCTCCATCGGTAGGAATTATTCAAGCCCAAATTACCCACTCGTTGTCGGCGGGA
>JAADCT010000058.1 GCA_013154305.1 Aquificota bacterium | reverse complement strand
ACCTCCTGCTCCTCCCAAAAAGAAACCCTCACCGTCCTTACCGCCGCCGGTCTGAAGGAACCCTTCGACCGACTGGTGGAACTCTACGAGAGGGAAAACCCCTCGGTGGAGGTGAGGGTGGTCTACGGCGGTTCGGGGGAACTGCTGGCCCTTTTGAACTCCGAAAGGGGTGACCTCTTTATCCCCGCCGGGAGGTTTTACGCCGACGAGGCCGCCGAAAGGGGTCTCGTTGACCCCTCCACCTTTGCGGTTTTGGTCGAATTCGTCCCCGTTTTGGTCGTAAGGGAGGAAGTTGCCCGCAAAGTGAAAAAGCTCGAGGACCTGCTGAGGGAGGACGTCCGCGTCGGCGTCGGCGACCCGAGGGCGGCCTCCATCGGCCGGGCGACCCGAATAATGTTTGAAAAACTCGGCCTTTGGGACCGACTGGAGGAGCGGGCCGTCGTAAAGACGCCGACGGTTAGCCAGCTCCTCTTTTACCTCAAAACGGGTCAAGTGGACGCAACCGTAATTTGGAGGCACCTCGTTAGGGACCTCAAAGGGGTAAAGGTTGTTCCGATACCCGAGGAGGTGAGGGTGAACGAGGCGGTGGTGGTGTCCGTCACCTCCTTCACCGAAAACCGAAAGGCCGCCGAGAGTTTCAAAAAGTTTCTCCTCGACCGAAAGGAGGTCTTTAAAAACTACGGGTTTTAACCCCTCTTAAATTTACCACCTTTATGCGGGCGTTTTTTGCGGGCTTTACCTACGCCGTCGGGCTCGTCCTGGTCGTTTCCCTCGTCGGCTTTACGCTGTCGGTTCCGCCCCGCGTTTTGTTCGAAGAACTCCTTTCGGAGGAGGTTTTACTGGCCTTGAAACTCTCGCTGTGGACCTCCCTTTTGGCCACCGCCGTGGTCTTTCCCGCCGCGGTTTTGGTCGGCTACTCGTTGGCGCGCTTTGAGCTTCCCCTCAAGAGGGTTTTAAAGACGGTCGTCGACCTTCCGATGGCCTTTCCGGAGCTCCTTCTCGGCCTCGTTTTGTTGGTCCTCTTTTCCGACCTCCTCGACCCCCTTTTGGGAAACTTCAGTCCCGTCTTTAGCCCGGCGGGGGTGGTTTTGGCCGAGGCGGCCGTCGCCTTTCCCTTCGCCGCCCGCGTTTCTTACGCCGCCTTTTTACAGGTCGACCCCCGCTACGAGGCCGTGGCCCGAACGCTGGGCTACGGCCCCTTCGAAACCTTCCTGAAGGTTTCCCTGCCGCTGGCGCGGGGAGGACTCTTGGCCGCCCTCGTTTTGGCCTTTGCCCGCGCCTTCGGGGCCTTCGGCGCCGTTTTGGTCTTTGCCGGCGCCGTCTACAAAAAGACCGAAACCCTGCCAATCGGAATGTACCTTAACCTCTCTTACGGAAACCTCGAAAGGGCCGTCGCCATGGGGGCGCTCCTGATGGCGGTTTCCTTCCTGGCCGTTTTTGCCCTCGAAAGTTTCCAAAAGGACGGCGTCGCCCGCTTCGGAGGAAACTGAAAAATGCTCCTCGTCGAGGACCTGGAGGTAAGGGCGGGAAACTTCCTCCTGAGGGTCGAAAAACTTTCCCTCCGAAGGGGTGAGGTTTGCGCGATTTTGGGCCCCTCCGGGAGCGGAAAGTCGACCCTTTTGGAAACCGTCGCCGGACTGAGAAAACCCCTCAAAGGCTCCCTAAAGCTCGGCGGCCGGGACCTTACGCACCTGCCGCCCGAGAGGCGGGCCGTCGCCCTCGTTTATCAGGACCACCTTCTCTTTCCCCACCTGACGGTTTTCGAAAACCTCGCCTTCGGCCTCAGGAAAAAGGTAAAGGACGAAGCCGCCCTTCGGGCGGAGGTCTTAAAGGCGGCCCGCGAACTGGGCATCTCCCACCTGCTGGAGGCCAAACCCGACCTCCTCAGCGGCGGCGAACGCCAGAGGGTCGCCCTCGGCCGCGCCCTTTTGGCCAAACCCAGCCTTTTGCTCCTCGACGAACCCACCGCCGCCCTCGACCCCCCAACCCGCTCCAAGGTGCGCACCTTCGTCCTCGAAACGCTAAAAAGGCGTAAAGTCGGCGCCCTTTGGGTCACCCACGACGCCGACGAGGCCCTCTCGGTCGGTCAAAAGGTTTTGTTTCTCCACCGGGGGCGGGTCCTTCAGGTCGGGACCCCGCGGGAGGTCCTCGAACTTCCCGCCCACCCCGCCGTGGCCCTCTTTTTAAAGGGAAACCTCCTCCGCGGGAGGGTGAAAAGAATGAGGGGAAACCTCGCGGAGGTCGAGGTGGAGGGAAGGACACTCCTTGCGGGCCGATACCGAACGCCCCCCGCCCCCGGTCAAAAGGTCTGGCTCTACTTTAGACCCGAAAGGGTGAAGTTTGTCAAGGGTCCCAACCTCCTGAAGGTCAGGGCGGTCGGAACCTACCGGGAGGGATACTCGGAGGTCGTTCTCCTGCGATTGGGAAAAAGGGAACTGAGGGCGGTCCTTCCGCAGGACCTGCCGAAAAAACCCCCCGCCGAGGTCGAGGTTTCGATAGACCCGGAGGAGGTCCTCGTCGCCCCCCTACTTGCGGACGGAGAAGATTTTGTCCCTTAGGGCCTCGATAATCGCCTCGGTGGCCTCCGGGCGGTTGAGCGTGTAAAAGTGAAAGCCGTCCACGCCGTGGTCGAGAAGTTCCTCGCACTGCCTGATGGCGTACTCGACGCCGACCTTAAAGACCTCCTCCGGTTTGTCCTGAACCTCCGAAAGTTTCCTCGCCAGGTCGAGGGGAATGGTGGCCCCGCAGAGGTCGGCAAACTTCTTTATCTGCTTAAAGTTGGTTATCGGCATTACGCCGACCAATATCGGCGCCTCAATCCCCTTTTTGGCCAAGAGGTCGCGAAAGCGAAAGAAGTACTCGTTGTCGAAAAACATCTGCGTTATGGCAAACTCGGCGCCCGCCTCCAACTTCTCCTTGAGGTGCTCAACGTCCTCTTCCAAACTCTTTGCCTCCTGGTGGCCCTCCGGATAGCAGGCCACGCCCACGCAAAAGCGGTCGCCGAACTCCCTCTTTATGAGCCTGACCAGGTCGACCGCGTAGCGGCAAAAACCCTCCTTCGGATTGTCCTTGGGCCTGTCGCCCCGAAGGGCCAAAACGTTTTCCACGCCCATCCTCTCGTAGAGCCTGAGGAGCTCGAGGACCTCCCCCTCGTCGTGGGCCACGCACGTCAGGTGGGGCATGACGGTGAGGCCGAAGCGCTCCTTAATCCATCCGACCGTTTCGACCGTGCGCTCGCGGGTGCTTCCGCCGGCGCCGTAGGTTACCGAAACGAAGTTGGGCCGATAGCGCACCAGCCTCTCGAGGGTCCTCTCGAGTTGCTCTTTCCCCTTTTGGTCCTTCGGGGGGAAAAATTCAAAGGAGAGGCTGAAGTTGCCCTCCCTCAGGTAGTCGCAGATTTTCATAAAGAGACTATTGTCGTATTACCCGACGATTGTCGGCGGCCCTTTTTGCCGCGGTTAGTATAAAAACTTATTTAACTTCGAACCTTCGGAGGTTGGAAAGGAAAATGGAAAAGCACGTCCAGACGATAACCATACACGGGGGAAAGGAGGACTACAGGCCGGTAAAGTCGCTCCACCCGCCCATATACCAAACCGTCTCCTTCGAGCAGAGGGGCGAGGCCCTGATTACCCACCGCGACACCGAACTCAAGTACTCGAGGGAGGAAAACCCCACCGTAATGCTCCTGGAAAAGAAAATCGCCCTGCTGGAGGAGGGGGAGGACGCCCTCTGCTTCGCCAGCGGAATGTCGGCCATCTCCTCCACCCTCATACACTTTTTGGGAAAGGGCGACAAAATCCTCGTCCCCTACGAGAGTTACGGGACGACGCAAAAGCTCATTAAGAGGTTGGCCGAAAAGTTCGGCATCGAACCGATTTTCGTCTTTCCCGACACCGAGGAGGTCCTAAAACACCTCGACAAGGGCGTTAAGTTGGTGTTTTTGGAAACGATTACCAATCCCACCCTTAAGGTCTTCGACGTTCCCCGCATAGCGGAGGCATGTAAAGAAGTCGGCGCCACCTTCGTGGTCGACAACACCTTCGCCACGCCGGTTTTGTACAAACCCCTGCGCGACGGCGCCTCGGTCGTCGTCCACAGTTTGACCAAGTACATGGTGGGTCACGCCGACGCGGTGGGCGGCGCCGTGGTGGCCGACCTCGAAACCACCAAGGAGCTTTGGGACTGGCGGAACAACCTCGGCGGCATCCTCGCCCCCTTTGAGGCGTTTTTAATCGACCGCGGGCTGAAGACCCTGGAGCTCCGCATGCGCCGCCACTGCGAAAACGCCCTTAAAGTTGCCCGCTACCTGCGAAACCATCCCAAGGTGGAGGAGGTCCTCTACCCGTCCCTGCCCGAAAGTCCCTACCACGACCTTGCCAAAAAGCTCTTTAAGGACTACTGCGCCGGCGGAGTGCTCTCGTTCAAGATAAAGGGCGGAAGGAACGAGGTAATCAAGTTTCTCCAAAACCTGAAGATGATTTTTACTTCGCCCTCCTTCGGCGCGCCCGAAACGATTGCAAGCTATCCGGTCGTCAGCGCCGCCAAGCAAATTCCCCCCGAGATAAGGGAAAAGCTGGGCATTACCGAAAACCTGGTCCGGTTGGCCGTGGGCCTCGAAAACGCCGAGGACATCATCGCCGACCTCGACCAGGCGTTGGCAAAGATTTAAGTTCCCTCCTTTTTTTGGTACTTTCTTTTTCTGACCTCCGAGAGGGGAGGACCGATTTTGACCAGTCCCACCTCGGTTATCTCCATGAGGTGAAGCCTGGTGTCGTGGCCGCAGAGACGGCACCCGTCGATGCGGAAAAAGCGGACCAGGTCCCCTATTTCGGCCCCGTAAAGTTTTGCCTGATAATGGGTCAGGACCAGTTCCTTGGCAACGACGAAGGTGCAGTCGACGACATGGCTTACGGCGTAACCACCGGCCGCCTCGGCCGAAAGCTCCTCGTGCCCGCTCCGCTTTTGCGAAACGAAAATGGCGGTCTGATACCACTTTTTCATAAAGTTGAAGAGCTGGCGGACCACCTGTCTCGCCATCATCTCCTTCGCCTCGTAGAGGCCGGTTATCGAGTCGATTACCGTGTACTTGACCTTATAGGTTTTGTAGACGAAGGCGAGGGTCTCGAGCAGGTCGGGGAGGTTGTTGCGCAGTCGGTGGTTTGAGGCCGCGTCCACTATTACCAGGTTGTTTTCGAACTCTTCAAACTTCAGACCCATGGCGGTGGCCCGCTCCTTCAGGCCGACGACGACGAAGGGGGCCGGACTCTCCACCGTAACGAAGACGACCTTTTCCCCCTCGGAGGCCCTCTTTACCGCAAACTGCTCCGCCATGAGGGACTTTCCGGTGTCGGAAACCCCCGTCAGGTTTATTACCGCGTACTTGGGAATTCCTCCGAGGGGTTTTTTAACCACCTTACCCGTTTGGGGGTCGACCTCCGCCTTGAAAAAGAGTTCGTCGAGGCCCTCTATGCCGCTGGGAACGCCCTCGATTTTGGGCGCCTTTTTCAGGGCCTCCCCGCCGAGCCAAACGGCCTCCTTCACCACCTGCGGCTTAAAGTACTCCTCCCCGTAGGGTTTCTTTTCGAAACCTTTGTCCATAAGTAGGGAATTTAAGGAGGTAAAAACGGCCTTAGAACGGGAAGGTTTCCTCCCGGCCCTTTTCGGTCCCCCGAACCGGCGACCTCCCAAAGGAAAAACCGCAAAAAACCCGACTTTGTAAGACCGCTATCAAAACTTCAAAAAAGGGAAAGGTCCGAAAAAGGAAACCCGAACCGTTCGGCGTTGCGCGACCCCACCCCGAAAAGACGAAAACCTAAAAAACCCTTCGAAGGAGACCGGCCCGCCCGCTTTCCCCTAAATAGTTTTCAAAAAGCCCTAACTCCCGTTGGGTGAAACCTACTTCGAAAATTTGCTAACTTTGCTGGCCGGTTAAAGTCTCCTGATGCGTTAAATACTTAGGTAAGGTAAGACCCAACTTAAAAGCCTCTTTCCGGGAAAACCTTGGATTGGTAAAAAGAATTTCTTCCTTATCGGCTTTGAGGGTTATAACTCCTTCGGGAGCGGACGGACTTTCCTTATACACCAATTGGAGTTTTCCGATTTTTAAAACCACTTCGTGGGCTGAGGTTTTTACTTCCGTTTTAACGTCCGGATAAGTATTTCTAATTACCTTTTCTAAGTCTTGGAAAAACTCTTCCGCTTCGGGAATTGCTCCCCTTAGCAGATAAGCCTCTTTCCTGTTAAACCCTTTAAGGTCTACCTCCGGTATTTGTTTTAAGTGGCTTATTCGTTTTAGGATTACTTTTCCCTCGGAAGGGTAGATTTCGGCGATAACTTCTCCGCCTTCGAAGCTAACGCCGAGGGTTTCCAAAAATAACTTGGGTAAGCTCAAGTTACCCCTTTTATGAACTTTGACCCTCTTAATGGTCGGTGTTTCATTTACTTCCGGTTTAACTTCCGTTATCCACATCTTTGCCCCCTTAAGGGTAATAATAAGACCTTTTCAAGGAAAAGAAAAGTTTTTCCTGTAAAACGCTTGAAGTTTCCCGTTTTTAAGGGAAAATAAACAAAAAATGGCTGAAGAAGCTAAGGCATTAGATACGTCGGTAATCTTTAGACTTTTCGACGCCAACACGCCGGAAGAGCTAAAGAAGGAAATAGAACGGATATTGTTTAACCAAAAGGTGTTTATCCCCTGCGAGGTTATAGTCGAACTAACCTACCTATTGAGGACAAGGTTAAAAAAGAAAAAGCTTGAAATCTACGACGTCATTACGGCTCTGTTTTTACGGGAGAATGTAGAGCTTGAACCGGAATGTTTATCGGCTTTGCTTCTATGGTCTAATTCCACCTTGGACAAGTTAGCCGATGCCCTTATTATCGTCAAAGCTAAGAAACGCAACTGTGCCCTTATTACCTTAGATGAGGAAATGGCGGAAGTGTATAAAAAAGCCTGAAGTTTTTTGAAAGGTCAATAATTTGGACAAGATTTGACGCCACCGCCCCGCATACTTGCCAATATTTATCATTTTTTTTGACGGGGTTGTAAATCGTAAACCACTATGAGTTTCAACAACAAATTTGGAAAAACCATTTCGACAATTGTTTTGGGAGCCGGCATTGCTTTAACGGTGTCGTGTACCGGCGGAGGAGGCGGTGGAGGAGGTACCGTTTTAACCACCGTTACGGAGCCCGTCTATCAGGGTACCTACCAAGGGGCCGCCGCAATAGGGGAATTGGCGGTGTTTACCGTAAACGGCACCGAGCTTTCCTACCGCGTTTGGGGTACCGTTTTGGGAGAAGTCAGCGGCACCTTGAAACTGGAACCTTGGATGTCGGGCGGCGGATTTTTCTGGAAAAACGACGCCGAAGGCGTTTACCTCGGAGTGTTTAAAAACGTGGGCGTAGCCTACGTCGACGACTACGACATTACCGTCGTCGGTTTAAAAGAACCCTCCGACCCCGCGCAGTTCGACTATACCAAAACTTATGCGCTTATAAAGGTTTATAAGGACGACGCCGGAAACTGGCACAGGGAGCTGGTATTTCTTTCCTTCGACGCCGCCAACAAGACTGCCAAAGTCGAATATCAGGACGGAACCGTACAAAACTTCTCCTATCAAGAAAATGCAACCCTTAAGACCGTCGACCTAATTGACGCCGCCACGGGTGAGGTAGTAGCCCACCTCATGCACAAATTGACCGAAAAAGGAACCGAACTTATTACCGTAGACTTCGTCGGCGGAAAGGGCTTTGCCATCGGCCGGGAAACTACCGAGGTAACCCTTGACCCGAACCAACAATACAAAGTTTATTACTACGGCGAAAGCCTGACTCTCCCGGACGACAGGTGGTGGGGAACCGCGGTAGTTTACAACGAAAACGGAACCTGGTTTGCCGCTTGGACGGGCAGATACACCTGGAACGGACAAGTTTTCCCGTACTTGGGTAAGGCCGTTATCCACTTTAACTACATGTGTCAGTTCAACGAAACCACCGGTGAATACGAATTAATTCAAAGTCCCGGTCTAACCTGCGGCTGCTCCTACGACGAACAAACCGGCCAAGAAAACCGCGCGGCTTGCGATTACGGAATCGTTGACCCTGAAAACCAATTTTTCTTAAGCATGGGCGAAAACCTTGAGGACGGTAAGTACTTAGAAATCGGCGGTTGGTAAACCTCTTTCTTTCCCTTTCCAAAACTTTCGACGTTTAACGCCTAAAAGAAAAAAAACGCCCTTTTAAGGGCAATACTCCTTGAGCCAATCGACGTATTCCTTAATCATCTTCAGATAACTCTTGTAGCGGTCGCAGGAGATTTCCCCCCTCTTTAGGGCCTCGCGGACCTCGCAACCCTCCTCGTTGAGGTGCATGCAGTTGGAAAACTTACAGCGGTAGCGCAAAAATTCGGGAAAGTGGAGCCGAACCTCCTCCTTCGGCATGAATTGAAGGGCCTCGACCTTGGAAAAACCCGGCGTGTCGCCGACGAAGGACCCCTCGCCGAAGGGAATGAGCTGAACGCCGGTGGTGGTGTGGCGACCCCTCTCGGTCTTTTCGCTGACCTCTTGGGTCCTCAGCGGCAGACCCGTAAGGGCCGACAGTATCGAACTCTTTCCAACGCCCGAAGGTCCGGCCAAAATGCAGATTTGACCCCTGAGGTAGTCCTTGAGCTCGTCGATGCCCTCGCCCGTTTTGGCCGAAACCTTTAAAACGTCGTAGCCGGCGTCTTCGTAAACCTTTTCCCAGTAAAGGAGCTCCTTTTTTCCCTCCTCGTCGAGGAGGTCGATTTTGTTAAACACTATTACGGTGTCGAGGCCGAGGTGGTCGTAAACCACCAAAAGGTTGTCGAGCAAAAAGTTCTGAAAAGGGGGATGCTGAATCGTTTCCACTATCACCACGCGGTCGACGTTGGCAACCGGCGGTCTCACCAAGAGGTTTTTCCTCTCCTTTACCTCCTCAATGGCGAAAGTGTTTTCGTCGACCACCCTTCCGAGGACGAAGTCCCCCGCGTAAATTCTGGTCTTTTTCCGGACCTTACCCAAAGGTATTCCCCTGTAGGTCTTTTTCTCGCGGGGGAGGTAGACGCCGACCTTTTGGCCGGCCCTTTCCACCACCACGCCTTCGACGAGTTCCTTTCCCATTTCTCCTCTTTTTAAAAGGATAAGCCGCCTTCGGCGGGAAGGTTGATTTCCAAAAAGGGTTCGCAAAATTTTTTAAAGAGCCATGGAGGAGAAAGAAAAGCGAACCGAGGAAACCCCGCAGGAGGAAAAGGACCTCCTCGAATACTACCGCCAAAAGTTTGAACAGGAAAAGGAAAAACCCAAAAAGAAGGTCGGCTACGTTGCCATAGTCGGCAAACCCAACGTCGGAAAGTCGACCCTGATTAACGCCCTTATAGGGACCAAGGTTTCGATAGTGACCGACAAGCCGGGAACGACGAGAATTCGACTCCTCGGCATAAAAAACGACGAGGACAGCCAAATAGTTTTCCTCGACACCCCCGGAATCTACCGCGAGCAGGACGCCATGGAAAAGGCGATGATAGAGATGGCCACCACCTCCCTGCAGGACGCCGACGTGGTTCTGTTCATGATAGAGGCCCACCGGCCGTGGACCAAACAGGACCGCGAAATCTTCGAAAAGTACGTCAAACCCCTGAACAAGCCGGTAATACTCGTAATAAACAAAATAGACAAACTGAAAAAGGCCGACGAGGTGCTTCCCCTCATCGAGGAAAGCGCCGAGTATTACCCCTTTAAGGAGATAGTTCCGATATCGGCCAAAAAGGGGACCAACGTCAAGCGCCTCCTCGAGGTCATCAAAAAGTACCTCCCCGAAGGGGAACCCCTCTTTCCCGAAGACATGACGGTGGACCTGCCCCTGCGGCTCTACGTTGCCGAAATAGTCAGGGAGAAAATCCTTCAGCTGACGCACGACGAGGTGCCGCAGGAGGTCGCCGTCGTCATCAACGAGATTAAAGAGGGAGACAAAAACCCCAACATGCTCGTAATAAACGGCGAAATCATCGTCAGCCGCGAGAGCCTAAAACCCATAATCATCGGTAAAAAGGGCCAAAGGCTTAAGGAAATCGGAAAGAGGGCCCGCGAGGAACTCGAACTGATTTTGGGGCGGCCCGTTTACCTCCAACTTTGGGTCCGCGTTAAGGAGGACTGGCGCGACCGCCCCGAACTGGTCAAAATGTTCGGCTACTCGCTCTGAGGTTTCCCCTTCCCGCCGAAGGCGGGCCCTTTTTTTTGAGAAAACTTCAGTCGAGCATGGCGTAAATTTGGGTTTCCTCCTTGTGCAGGTGGTAGCGAAGCAGGTCCAAAAAGAGTTCCCTCTCGCCCCTTTCCAAAAGCTCCAAAAGGAGGCGGTGCTCCCTCCTTACCATTTCCAGGGGCGAAAGCTCGCCGTCTCCCCCCAAAACGGCGGCGTGCTCTTCGAAAAAGCGCTCCTCCTCCTCGTGGTGGCGCTTCAAAAGCTCGACGTCCTCGGGGGTGAAGGAAAAGTTTTTCAGCCTTTCGTGGTCGGCCAGGAGCCTCTCCTTGGTCCCCATAAGGAGGAAAGGTTAAAGAAAGAAAGACCCACCGGGGGTGATTAAACGAATATCATCCCCGCGTAGGCGACGACCGAAGAGTAGTCGCCCGTTACCTGACCGCTGTGGGTGTAGTCGACCAAAATACCCTTTTTGGCGCCCAGCTCCTTGGCAACCTCGATGCCGACGACGGCGGGAATTACGCCGCACATCGAAATGTTGTACTTAAAGACCCGCTCGTAGAGGCACGCAGTGTCGAGCCTTTCCATGCACTCGATGGCGAGCATGTCGAGCTCGCGGGCCTTGTCGGCGGGCACGTAGTGCGACATGTCGGAGCTTATGACTATAAGAACGTCGTCGGCGTAGTCCTTGGCCACCTTGGCTATCTGCTTGGCAACGTAGAGCGCGTCCTCGTAGCGCAGCAGACTCAAAACTATCGGCGTGATTTTAAACTCCTTTTCCGCAAGGTATTGGAGAAACGGCAGTTGAACCTCCAGGGAGTGTTCGAACTTGTGGGCGTCCTCGTCGGGGGTAAAGCCGTAAAACTGCAAGAGCCGGTCGCGGATTTCCCTGTCGATTTCGACCACCCCGAGGGGCGTCTCCCAGGCGTCGCCGCTGTAGACGGAAACCGGAGCCCCCATTCCGGTGTGGTTGGGTCCGAGGATTATCACGTGGGTGGGAATGACTATCCTCTTGTAGACCTCGCAGGCGGTCTTTCCGCTGTAAATGTAACCCGCGTGGGGAACCAAAACGGCCTTGGCCTTAATCTTTTCACCGGTGTAGGGCTCGCCGCAGAGGTAGGCCAGCAGTTTCAAAAGCTCTTCCTTCTCGGCGGGATAAAACATCCCCGCCACGGCGGGTTCTCTAACCTTAGCCATCAAAGGATTGAAATTAAGTCCTCCCGAGCGAAAAAGAAAGGTTTAAAAGCCCGCGCCTTCGGCGCGGGGAATTTTTCAAACGAAGATAGGGAGGTCCCTGCAGAAGACGCCCAAAAAGCCGCCGGCGGCCAAAAAGGGTACGAAGGGAACGGCGAACTGGAGCGAGCGGCTTTTTAAAATCTGCGGCAGGAAAAAGAGCAAGGCCAAAAGCGAACCGGCAAAAAGGGCGCAGTAAAGGGCCCAAAAGCCGCCGAAGCTGCCGATAAGGGCCAAAACTTTGGCGTCGCCCAGACCCAGCGGCACCACCCCCCTCAACTTTCGATAAAGGTAAATCAGAACCACCACGAGGAGAAAGCCGGCGGCGGCCGCCGAAAGGCTCTCGAGAAAAGAGAGGTCCCTTCGGAGGAGGGAAAGGACGAGTCCCAAAAGGGTTCCCCCGACCGAAAGCTCGTCGGGGACGGTGAAGGTTTTCCAGTCTACCAATGCGAGGACCAGGAGCAGATAACCGTAAAGGGTGTAGGCCAAAACGGTGGGCCACCCGAAGGGGTGAAACTTCCAGTAGACCAAAACGGGTATAAGACCGCCGGCCAGCTCAACCAGCGGATACCTGAGGGAAATGGGGGCACCGCAACGGCGGCACCGCCCCCTCAGGATTAAAAAAGAAAGAAGGGGCACGTTGTCGTACCAGGCTATTTTTTCTCCGCAGGAGGGACAACGGGAACGACCGCCCAAAACCTCCGACCAGGGTCTTTCCTCCGACAGGCGGTGGATTAAAACGTTTAGGAAACTGCCCAAAACGAGGCCGAAAACGAACAAAACCGCATAGGTCAGGCCTTTGGGAAGTTCCATTTAAGGGTAATTGATTTTCTCCATGGAAAGATGCAAATGTTTTTCGTAATTTAACCCTCAAGTTTCGGGGAGGTTTGTTTCGATGCCGAAGCAGGTCGACGTTAGGAAAATCCTCGAAGAGGGCGGAAACTTCGAGGGAATGGACCTCACCTTTGCCAACTTCAGGGGTCTGAAAATCGAAAACGCCAACTTCACCGACGCTTCGATGGCGGTGGCCGACTTTTCGGGTGCCACGCTGGTAAACTGCACCTTCGACGGCGCTTACATTCCCGAAATCAACTTCGCCGGTGCCACGCTGATAAACTGCACCTTTAACGAGGCCTTTCTCCAAAGGGCCAACTTCAGGGGCGCAACGCTGAAAAACGTCACCTTCGCCGACGCCTTTCTGAACGTGGCCAACTTCCAGGAGGCCAAGCTCGAGGGCGTAATTTTCAAAAACGCTCCGATGAAAAAGAGCGACTTTCGGTTTGCCCTCGTAAAGGACTCGGTTTTTGAAAACGTCGACATGCAGGGGTCCACCCTGGAAAAGTCCAACTTTAGGAACGTAAAGCTCGTAAACAGCGACCTGAGGAGGGTAAACACCTCCCACGCGGTTTTTACCAACGTCGAGGACGAAAACACCGCCTACTACGGTAAAAAGCCGTGGGGCGGCAAGCCCTACCGCCCGGAGGAAAACATCTATCAGGCCGGCTCCTACGACGGTTAGACCCGTCCCCTCTCCTTTTTCCGGGGTTTTCTCTTCCTCTTTTGCTATAATCCATCAAAAAATCCTGAGGAGGAGGTAAAGGAGATGGCATGCGTTAAAGTTCACATCGACCAGGACCTCTGCACCGCGTGCTCCCTCTGCTACGAAAGGCTCCCCGAGGTTTTCCAGGACCAGGGTGACGGTATAGCAACCGTCGGCGAAAACAACGAGGGCTGCTTCTGCGAAAACGTGGACGAGATTAAGGAAATCGCCGACGAGTGCCCCGCTTCCTGCATCATCGTAGAGGAAGTCGACGGCTGCTAAAAAGTCCCGAATCTAAAAACCTTTTCCTTCTTACTTTTCTTCCCTCCCACCTTCGGAACTAAAAATTCTTTGACCCCGAAGGGGAAAGCGAGGCGGTTTTCCTTAAAAGGTTTTCCGTAAGACGGGCGACCGCCGCGGGGTCCACTTCCTTCGTGCAGGCGTAGTCGCGCCTTTTGCAACTTTTTCCGCCGCAGGGAACGCAATCGAGCGGCACCCTGTACTCCTCTATCAAACCGAAGGTCTTTTTAAAAAACAGGGGATATCCCTGAACGATTACGACCGAAGGTACGTCAACCGCCAGGGCAAAGTGGTAGGGAAAACTCTCTATTGAAACGACCGCCCGCGCCCCTTTTATCAAGAAGGCAAAGTCGTACAAAGGTCTGGAAAAAACCTCAAACTTTCCCGCAACAACTTCGCGCAGTTGCCGCAGATATTCTTTTTCCCCGGGCGCCACCGCTATTACCACCCTCAGACCGGTCCTTCTTTCCAGCTCCCGGGCCAGACGGGGAACCAGAGGGGGTTTTACCTCCTTCGAGGGAACGACGCCCTTGGGGGCCAGAACGAGGTAGTCCCCTTCCGGGAGTCCGCGAGGGGGTTTTGTCCCCTCCTTAAAAACCCAGCGGGGTCGGAAGCCGAGGTACTTTCGGTAGTCCACCCCTAGTGGTTGAAGGAGCTTCAACCGGTCCCAAAAGGTAAAGCCGAAGGCATCGTAGGGAACTAAGTCGGTGTAAAGGGGGTAAAGGAGGCGTTCCCTCTTTTTTCGGTAAAAGGCCACGCGCCTTTTTGCCCCCGAAAGGAGCGCTAGCGGATAGGTTCTAAAGGTGGCCTCGTAGTCGAGCAGCCAATTGTAACGCTCCGTCCTCAAGACCTTTGCGGTTTTTAAAAGTCCCCCGTAGGGGACTACCCGGTCGAGGTAGCGGTAGGAGGAAAACAGTTCGATAGCCGAGGAGAGGGTCAAAAGGTGGACCTCGGCGCCGACTTCCCTCTTTAAAACCTCGGCCACGAAGGCCGTATAGAGGGCGTCGCCGAGGGCCCGCCTCTGAACGAGCAATACCTTCATGGGGTTTTTTAACATTATTGGCTAATGAGAAGGGCAATTGCGGCCTTGTTACTCTGCTCGGCGACTTTCGCCGCCGAACCGGTTTTTATCGTTTCGGTAAAAGGTTCGCTCGTCGATTACCTTAAGTATTATCCCCGGTTAAAGGTGTCCGACGCAGTGGCCCACCACGCCACCATCTTTTATTCGACGCTTTACGTTGCGCAAAACTTTCCCAACAGGGCGACGGCCGTCATTAACGCCACCGACGAAGTGTACGCAATGCTGAAAGATTCGGCAAAAAAGTTTTGCGTCAAATCCGACGCTTACGCCCTCGACCACCTGGAATTTGACGTTATTTTCGACGATGCCGGTCTCACCGTCTTCGGTTCGGCAAACTTGGTCTGTCTAACGGTGGTCAAGTAAAACCCTCATCGAAAGGGAAAGAGAAGGAATTAAAAAAACTCCGAAGGAAAAACCGAAAGGGCTCGGAAAAAACCGCCGGGAAAGGAAGGTTTAGTTTTCACCCCTTACGGCGGTCAGTTCCTCTTCAACCTTTTTGCGGAGAAATTCCTTAAATTCCTCAACGCTCATGGCGCCGAGGTTTTTACCCTCCCTTTTACCCCTGACGGAAACGGTACCGCTTTCGACTTCTTTGTCGCCCACAACCAGCATGTAGGGAATTTTTAAAAGCTCCGCCTTGCGGATTTTGGCGCCGAGGCTCTCCTCCGACAGGTCCACCTCAACCCTAAATCCCGCCC
>JAADCT010000029.1 GCA_013154305.1 Aquificota bacterium | reverse complement strand
TGGATACCAAGTAAAGGAGCGGTAGGTTCCTTGGTAACTGAAAATGGTTTGCAAACGGCAGGGTTTTATCGTCACTTAGTGGAATTGAAACAGTTTTCCGCGCCGCTAAAGGGGGCGTTCATACCCCAGCCCCATAGGAGGTTGCTCTTTCCGACTGAGAACCTTTTGGGAAAGAGAAACGGATAGAGCGGATAGAGGCTGTGTTTTATCGTCACTTAGTGGAATTGAAACATTTTTATTATTCCTACCTGACTTTGCTTGTCGCTGGTTTTATCGTCACTTAGTGGAATTGAAACGAATTTGGAACGACGCAGGAAAAAAGAAAAAGCACCGTTTTATCGTCACTTAGTGGAATTGAAACCGAATGCCTTTACAACTACCTAAAAGATAAAGAATTCTTCGAGGCATGTTTTATCGTCACTTAGTGGAATTGAAACGCGTTTCCCCTTTTTGAAGTTTTTCAAGCACTTTGTGTTTTATCATCACTTAGTGGAATTGAAACGAGATTAAGAGATTAAAAGGAGGTTTTCACCCTAAAGCTTTATCGCGGCTTAGTTGAATTAAAACATAGAAAACTACAAAACTTTTACCGGTTTGCCTTGCGTTTTATCGTAACTTAGCATTAGCAGAATTTTGAAAGCTACAGAAGTTTTTCCTTCAATTTTTCGACCATGTCGGTTTTTTCCCAAGGGAGGCCTTTTTTACCGAATTGACCGTAAACGGCGGTTTGGGAATAAATGGGCCTCCTAAGGTCCAAAAAGTCGATAATTTCCAACGGGCGGAGGGGAAAGAGTTCCGCTATCACCTTTTGGAGTTTTTCCTTGTCCACCTTTTCGGTTCCGAAAGTCTCAACGTCAAAACCGACCGGTTCGGAAACGCCGAAGGCGTAGCCTATGCGGACCAAGCAGGCGTCGGCCAGTCCGGCGGCCACCACGTTTTTGGCTATGTAGCGGGCTATGTAGGAGCCGGCGCGGTCGGTTTTCGTGGGGTCCTTGCCCGAAAAGGCGCTACCGCCCGAATATCCTATGTCGCCGTAGGCGTCGCTGACGATTTTGCGGCCCGTTACGCCCGTGTCGGCCGCCGGTCCTCCGAAGACGAAACGACCGCTCGGATTTACCTCCACCTTGGTGTCCGGGGCCAGCAGGTGGTCGGGCAAAACCTTCAAAATCACCTCCTCCTTGAGCAGTTCCCTTAAGCGCTTTAGACCTATGTCGGGGTCGTGTTGGACGTACAGGTATACCGACCTAATCTTTTTAGGCTTACCGTCCTCGTAGTCCATTACCACCAAGCACTTTCCGTCGGGCCGTAAGAAGGGCAAACGCCCGATTTTCCGATACTCGGAAACCGTTTTGGTTATGGTGTGGGCGACGGTGATGTGCCACGGCATGTATTCGGGTCCCTCGTTGACCGCGTAGCCGACCACTATGGCCGTATCGCCGGCGCCTTCGGCCGAAATTCCCAAGGCTATTTCCGGGCTTTGTTCGTCCAAAACCTGAATGACGCCGCAGGTGTCGGCGTCAAAACCCAGGTCGGGTTCGGTGTAGCCGACCTCCTTAATCGTTCCCCGCACGATGCGCTGAACGTCCACCACCGCGTCGGTCGAAACCTCTCCTCCCACTATCACCAACCCCGTCGTAACCATTACCTCGAAGGAGGTTCTCGCAAAGGGGTCCTGCTCGAGGCAGGCGTCCAAAAGTTTGTCCGCTATGAGGTCGGCCAGTTTGTCGGGATGGCCCTCGCAAACCGACTCGGCCATTCGGAGGTTGTGCATCTCTATTGCTATTTTCTCACCCCTTCGGGTCGGGTTTAAAATTAGACCCACCGCTGATGAGGAAAGTCGGTTTCGTCGTCGGCAACCGGCCGGCCAACCCCCTCGAATTTTGGATAGGTATAGAGAAGGGAAACCTCGTCCAGCTCGACGACGTGGTCAAGGTCGAAAGCACCCTCGAGGACGGAACGAAGGTCCACTTTTACGGGATAGTCGTCGAGCTTTACCGCTACCTCGAAGGGGTCGAATTTACCTTCGATTCCAAGGACTTCGTTCAGGGGCGCCTGCCGGCCCACCTGGCCTACGTGGCCAAAGTTCAGGTTAGCCGCATCTTGGAGGACGTGTTCGTTCCTCCCTTTCCCGGCGACCCGGTTTATCTGGCCCGCGGTTCCGACCTCGAAAAGGCCCTCTACTTCGACCAGATGAAAACCCGCATTCCCGCCGGCCTGCTGAGAAACGGCGAACCCGCCTTTATCAACTACCACTTTCTCAACGGAAAGGACGGCGCCCACGTTTCCATAAGCGGCGTCTCGGGCGTGGCCTCGAAAACCTCTTACGCCCTCTTTTTGCTCCACTCGATACTGAATTCGGTCGACGAGGAGCGGGTTTCGGCCGTCGTCTTTAACGTCAAAGGCGAGGACCTCTTTTTCCTCGACAAGCCAAACCGGATTTTCAAAGAGAGGGAGGAGGAATTTAGGCCCCTCTACGAGAGGCTGGGCCTTCCGCCCGAACCCTTTAAGGGGGTCGAGTTCTTCGCACCCCCCGAAAAGGAGGGGTCCCTCGTTCCCGCCGTCGAAAGTCGGAAGGAGGGTGTTAGGACCTACCTTTGGACCGTCCGCGAGTTTGCCGAGGAGGGACTAATCAAGTTTCTCTTCACCGAAGGGGAGGAGGGAGTCGGAAGCTTCCACTACGTGGTCGACAAGGTGGCCGAGAGGCTAAAGGGCCTGGCCGAGGAAACGGCCGAAAACGAAAAGAACAATCCCTCCTGGAGGGGCCGGCTCTTCAACTTCGACCTTTACGGGGACGACGGGGGGGACCTCCCGCCGCAGGAGGTCGAAAGCCTTTGGGACCTCGTCAGGTTTATGAAGAAACTGATTAAGGACCGCCGCCGGTGCAACGCCGACAAGCGCTTCCAGAGGGAAAACGAGGACTTTTGCAACAAGGTGGGTCAGGTGTTTGAAAACTGGTTCGGAACCGTTACCGTAATTCACGCCTACGCCTTCCTGCGGCGGTTCGAACACGCGGTCCAACACGTTTCGCCGATGGTGGTTTCGCCCGACGTGCTCGACGGCGAAAGTCCCGACCGCTTTAAGGTCGACTGGAGGGGTGCCCCCCTCTCGGTGGTCGGAATAAACCGGCTCCACACCGTGGCCCAAATGTTCGTCGTCGGCGCCATCCTCAAAAAGCTCTTTAAGGAAAAGGAGCTCATCGGTCGGACGCCCGTCGTTTACGTCGTTTTAGACGAGCTCAACAAGTACGCGCCCCGGGGCGGGTGGTCCCCCATAAAGGACATACTCCTCGACATAGCCGAAAGGGGCCGGAGCCTCGGAATAATCCTGATAGGGGCCCAGCAGACGGCCTCCGAGGTGGAAAAGAGGGTTGTGGCCAACGCGGCGGTAAAAGTTGCCGGCCGGCTGGACGCGGCCGAGGTCGCCGCCCGCGAATACGACTACCTGCCCCAATCCTACAAACAGCGGGCCATAATTCTGAAAAAGGGTCAGCTGATACTGCACCAGCCCGACATTCCCGTTCCGCTGGTGGTGTCGTTCCCCTTCCCGGCGTGGGCCACCCGAAAGGAGGAGGTATACCGAGAACCTAGGGAGGAGGAACTTGAGGAGTTCGACCGTTTTATTAGCGATTAGTCTCCTCCTTTTGGTCCTTTCGACTTTTGCCGCCCGGGTGGAGAAGGTAAGGGTTTCCTACGACCGGAACTACTACAAGGTCTTCATCACCTTAAGCGAACCCGTCTCCTTCAAACTGGTAAAGGACCCCAAACACGACCTCCTGGCCTTGAAGATGCCCCTAAAGGGCACCTACGAGGCCGAATACTACAGCGTCCTTTTGAAGGTCGGAAGCGGCGTTTTGACCCTAAAGGTTAAAAATCCCAAACTCGACCTGGCGAGGGCGTGGGTTTCCAAAAAGGGACGGACGCTGGTCGTCTTCATTCCCTTCAAAAAGGAGGGCGGAAAGTACGTCGTCGTAATCGACCCCGGCCACGGGGGCCACGACGCCGGCGCCGTCTACTACGGCGTTAAGGAAAAGACGATAAACCTGCAAATTGCGAAAAAGTTGGCCGCCTACCTCAAAAAGGACGGAAGGTTCGTCGTCTACCTGACCAGAAGCGGCGACTACTTTGTCCCCCTCGGGGAACGCCAAAAGTTTACCTCCAAGGTGGGGGCCGACCTCTTTATCTCCCTGCACGCCAACGCCAATCCCTACAAGCGGTGGAAGAGGGGCGTCGAGTTTTACGTCCTTTCCGACCGCGGCGTTTACAAAAAGTTCGTCGACCTGGCGGCCGACCCCAAGGAGGCGGCCCACTTTCTGAGCTGGAGCATCGTAAAGGACAAAACCTTGAGAAAGGGCGTTCTCAAAAACACCCTCGCCATAACGCAAGAAGAGGGCGAGGACCTGGCCGAGGCGCTTCAAAAGGTCTGGTGCAAGCGCCTTAAAAAGCTCCTTCCCTGCAGGGGGATTTTCCACCGAAACTTTGCCGTTTTGAAGGTGCCCGGCGTCCCCACCGTCCTGGTCGAGGTCGGCTACATGACCAACTACACCGACCTGCGGACCATTACCAACTCCTACTATCAGTGGCTGATTGCGCGGGCGCTGTACTTCGGCATCCTCGACTATCTGCACCTTTCGCCGCCTAAAAGGTGAGAAATTCGTGGCATCGGCCGAGCCGCTCGGCCCTCTCGAGCGCCCCCTTTAAAAATTCCTCCGCCCGAAGGGCGGCCTCCTTTAGGTCCCCGGTCTTTAGAAAGAGGGCCGCTATCGCGGAGGAGAGGGCGCAGCCGGTTCCGCGCGGGCTTTTGGCCACCCTCGGCTTTGAAAAGACCAAAAGCTCGCCGCTTTCCAGAAGCAGGTAGTCCCTTACGCGGTCGCCCTCCATGTGCCCGCCCTTTAGCAGGACGTTTTTAAATCCGAACTCCTTGAGTTTTTGGAGAACTTCGGTAGGGGACCCGCCCAAGCCGGTCAGCCGCCGGGCCTCATCCCAGTTAGGGGTAAAGAGGAAAATGCGAGGGGCCAGTCGCAGGTAAACGGCCGGCTCGTCCACCAGCGGGAGACCGTTTTTGGAGGCCAGGACGGGGTCGACGACGGCGGGAACTTCCCCAAAAGCGTCCAGCAAAACTTCGAGAAACCGCGCGCGGGCCAGCATTCCCACCTTTATTACCCCTACGGGAAGGTCCTCCTTCAGGGCCCTCAGTTGGTCGGTAAAGAGTTTTTCGTCGACCGGTTTCCAGTGGCGGGCGCCGCAGCTGTTTTGAACGGTGTTGGCCGTTATTACGCCGGCGGCGAAAACGCCAAAGTGCGAAAAAACCCTCTGGTCGAGCAAAATTCCGGCCCCCCCGGAGGGGTCCAAACCCGCAACGGTTAACCCTACGCGGTTCATCTTCGGTTAATCTAATCCCACTGATGGAGGTTATCAAAAAACCGCTCTACATCGGAGGAGAGCCGGTTTGGCGCGACAAAACGATAGAGGTGGTTTATCCCTACACCCGCCAAAAGGTGGGGGAGGTTCCGGAGGCCACCCTTGAGGACGTGGACCGCGCCCTGGCCTTGGCCGTAGAGGGCCAAAAGGAGATGGAGGCCCTGACGGCCTACGAGCGCAGCCAAATCCTCTACAGGGCCTACGAGCTTCTGAAAGAAAGGGCCGAAGAATTTGCCCGCGTTATCGTCCTCGAGGTGGGTAAAACCATAAGGGAGGCCCGCACCGAGGTAATGAGGGCCCAGCAAACGCTGCTGCTTTCGGCCGAGGAGGCAAAGCGCATCTACGGCGAAACCATACCCTACGACGCGGTTCCCAACGGCAGGGGAAAGGTGGGCTTTTACGTTCGCGTTCCGGCCGGGGTGGTGGCGGCCATTACGCCCTTTAACTTTCCGCTGAACCTGACGATGCACAAGGTGGCGCCGGCGCTGGCGGCCGGAAACGCCGTGGTGGTAAAGCCCTCCGAGAGAACGCCCCTTTCGGTGGCCATGCTGGCCGAACTGCTCTACGAGGCGGGCGTTCCCAAAAAGGCCCTTTCGGTCGTCTACGGTTTTGCCGAGGTGGGAAAGGCCCTGACGACCGACGAGAGGGTCCGCGTGGTCTCCTTCACCGGTTCGAGAAAGGTCGGCGACATCATCGCCCGCCAGGTGGGCATTAAAAAGCTGGTCCTCGAATTGGGCTCCAACTCGGCCCTCGTGGTGGACAGGAGCGCCGACCTAAAGAGGGCGGCCCAAAAGGCGGTTCAGGGCGGTTTTGCCCTCGCCGGACAGGTTTGCATTTCGGTCCAGAGGGTTTTCGCCCACGAGGAGGTCTTCGAGGAGTTCGTCCGCCTGGTGGTCGAGGAGGTTAAAAAGCTGAAGGTGGGCGACCCGATGGACGAGAGCACCGACGTTGGCCCGATGATATCGCCCCAGGACGTTGAGAGGATAAAACTTTGGATAGAGGAGGCGGTAAAGGACGGGGCTAAGGTCGTCTACGGCGGCAAACCCCTGTCGGATACGGTCTTTATGCCCACCGTAATGACCCACGTTCCGCGCCGCTCGAGGGTGTGCGCCGAGGAGGCCTTCGCGCCCATAATCTTCGTAAACCCCTACCGGGACACGGCCGAGGCCCTCGACTGGGTCAACGACAGCGACTACGGCCTTCAGGTGGGCGTCTTTACCAACGACCTCAGGACCGCGTGGGACTTCATCCGCGGCGCCGAGGTCGGGGGCGTGATAATCAACGACATTCCCACCTTCCGGGCCGACAACATGCCCTACGGGGGCGTAAAGTATTCGGGCATCGGCCGCGAGGGACCCAAGTTCGCCATAGAGGACTACACCGAAATAAAGGCGGTCGCTATCGACCTTTCCTGAACTTCCTTACCAGCTTTTTTTCCTCTTTTAGGAACTCCTCGAAGCTCTTTCCGCTCCGAACGGAGTCGAGGATTTTCCTTTCGACCTCCGAGAGGTCTTCCTCGGGGGGAACCAGGTCGGGTCTCTTTTTGACCGTTTGTTCTATCCTCTTGTAGAGTTTCCAAAGTTCGACCAGTTTGTGGTCGCCCGAGCGCAAAACCTCAGGGACCTTCATACCGCGAAACTCGGCGGGCCGCGTGTAGACCGGATAGCCGAGCCAGCGGTTTTTGAAGCTGTCCTCGGCCAGGCTTTGGGGCTCCGACAAAACCCCCTCGAGCAGGCGGGCCGTTCCGTCGATTAAGACGAGGGCGGGAAGCTCGCCCCCGCTCAGAATAAAGTCGCCGAGGGAAACCTCCTTGTCGACGATTTTTTTGACGCGCTCGTCGACGCCCTCGTAGCGCCCGCAGATTACGAAAACGAGCTCTTTGTCTTTGAGCTCTTCGAAAGTCTTTTGGGTTATGCGTTCGCCCCACGGTTCGGTGGCTACGACGAAGGGTTTGCCGTAGTTTTCCACCACGAAGTCGTAGGCGCGGAAAATCGGCTCCGGCTTTAGGACCATTCCGGGAAACCCGCCGTAGGGTTCGTCGTCGACCTCCCTCGGATTGTCGGCGAAGTTCCTCAGGTCCAAGGGGTGGACCTCCAAAAGCCCCTTTTTGACCGCCCGGTGGACCATACCGTAGGAGGCGTAGCACTCCACTATTTGGGGAAAAATGGTGGCGACGAAGAACCTCAAAGGGGAGGACATCTAAAGAGAAAAACTATTAAAGGTCGAGACTGAAGACCTCCAGACCCCTGACCGGGTCCTTCTTTATCCTGAAGGTCCCGAAAAAGGGAATGAACCTCGTAAGTTTGCGGGCAAACCTCACGAGGTTGGAAACCCCCGGTTCGGCCCTTACCAGGTCGTTCAGCAGGCGGTTGAGCTCCGGATTGTTGAAAAAGTCCCAGTCGGCGTCGAGGCCCTTCGCAAAGGCCACGAGGGGCAAAACCTCCAGCGCCGCCTGCCGATTGCCGCGGTAGAGGGCGTTCAGATATTCGACCTCTATTTTCTTCAGCGTTTCCTCGAGGAGCTTGTCGGGGTCGGGCGAGTGCTCGGCCGCCACGCGACCGGCCCAGGCGAAGCGTATGGGCTGAACGAGACGGTTGAAGTTTCCTATGTGGTCGTAAAATTCCTCCCGCGTCCGGTCGTCGTAGTAGTCGGTCGAAAGCAGGTGGTGTTTTTCGCCTAAAACGACCAACGCCGAAAGGAGTTCAAAACGAAAGGGGTCCTCCCTTTTGGGTAAAAAAACGTGGTGGACGAACCCCTGCGGGTTCGTCACTATGACGTTCCCGAGGTCCTCGTAGAGGGTTTGTTTAATCTTTACCGCGTAATTGTGCGGGTAAAACTCGAGGACCTCGAGAAACCGCTCCTTTATCTCGTCCATTTCAGACTGTTAAATCTATAACGTCCTTAATCCACGGAAACTTATTCATAAGCATCATCTTCAGCATCGGGAACATCGACTCGGGCCTGACGTTGCAGTCGACGCAGGCGCCGTTAAATCTAAGATAGACCACGTTGTCCTCTATTTTGTGGAGCTCCACGTCGCCCTCGTGCCTCAAAAGGGCCGGCTTTATCTGCTCGATAAAGTCCCTGACCAGGTTTTCCTTGGAAACCACCTCGCCCATCGCCGAAACCTCCGCTTAAAAATTATTTAAAACTCGTAAAGGCTCGCGTACTTTTTGACGAGCTTATTTATTTCCTTCCACAGGCGGTCGCGCTCCTTTTCGGGAACGTCGAAGAGACGAAAAAATCCTTCGAGGGTAAGCCTCGGCGCCACTATTTCCAAAACGTCGTCCTCAATCAACCTGTTGAGACCGTAAGGGTAGAGAATTTCGAAGGCTTCTTCGTACTTTTCGAGAATTTCCTGAAGGGAGGTGTTGTGGGTTAACTTGGGTTTCATATCACTACCCATTTTAGGCGCTCCTTTTTGAACCCGCCTTTAACCTTAATTGTCCAATCAATTCCTCCGAAGCCGGATTGCCAATGAGTTTTCTCAACGTTCGGTCCCCCTTTTGGACCAAAACCTCCTTTTTTTCCCTCTTGGAGTAGCGGGCCACCAGGTCGGCCGCCGTTTGGAGTTCCTCCTCCGTCGGTTCCTCCTCCTTCAAAATCAGGGCGACCGTTCCCTTCGTCGTCGGCCGGAGCAGATACCAGCGGTCCTTAAAGCGGGAAAGAAACCTGACCTCGTCCTTGTTTCGGGCAACTATCACCTTCGTCCCCGTGGGGAGGCGAAAGTGCCTTCCGACCGGAACCAGGGCCGCGTAATCGCAGTCCCACTCGCCGCGTTCGAGTTGGTCGAAGACCTTCTTCCCTATCTCCTCCATCGTCAGCAGACATCCGCCCGCCGGCTGGGGTATAAACTTCAGGCCGAACCTCTCGGCCAGCTCCAGCTGGCGGTCGCGGCCGCGGCCCGAAACGTCCAAGAGCTTTTCCCGGTCGACCCAGCCCTCCCTTTCGGGAATGGTCGGCGGAAGGAGTTTGGCCGAAAGGGGCCTCAGAACCAGCCCCTCCAGACCCGCCTCCTTCTCTATCAGCCTGAGCGCCGGCAGGTTTTGGCTCATCGGCCGCTGGTTTACCACCTCGCCCGTAATTACGAAGTCAAAGCCCTCCTTTTCCATAAATTCCTTCGCCGCCCGCAGGAAGGCTATCTTGCAGTCGATGCAAGGGTTGGCGTTCCTACCGTAACCGTATTTGGGGGAGGCGATAATCCCGCAGTAGGACTTTGAGATGTCGACCTCCACCAGGGGAAGGCCGATTTGTTCGGCCGCCCGGTAGACGGGAAGTTCCCTTTTGTCCTTTATCAGGCCGAGCCTTTCCTTAACGTCCTCCGAGTGGAAGCCGGTCCTTACGTGAAGCCCCACGACCTCCACGCCCTGGTCCATTACCAGCTTGGCCGCCAGGATGCTGTCGAGCCCGCCCGAAAACAGTGCAACGGCCCTCTTTTTACCCATCCACTCTCCGCTTTAATTAAGATAAAGGCGCCGCTTCGCGGTAAAAATGCTTTCCGTAAGAATTTTTAAAGGCGGGCGCTAAAACCCGTTCAAGCTCACGGTTTCTTAATTTAGCACTTGCTAACATAAACCTGCGGAGGCCGAAAAATGGCAAAAGGGGAGAAAGTCCTCGTTTTGGGGGGCGGCATCGGCGGAGTTGAAACGGCCTTTTCGTTGGCGCGGAAAGGTTTTGAGGTTGAACTCGTTTCCGACAAGGACTACCTGTGGATTTATCCGATAACGATATGGATACCGACGGGGGAAATAACGCCCGAGGAGTGTAAGCTGCCGCTGACCGAGGTGGCCGAAAGAAACGGCTTCACCTTTACGAGGGCCAAAGTAAAAAAACTGAGCACGGCCGACCGCAAAGTCCTCCTCGAACTCGACGACGGGAGGACCGAAGAGAGGACCTACGACCGCTTAGTTATCGCCACCGGCGGGGTTAAAAAGAAGCACCCCGGTCTGGAACACACCTTTTCCACGTGCGGAACGCCGGAGGAGGCCCTGCGGCTAAAGGAGCGCTACTTTGAACTGATAGAGAAGGTAAGAAGCGGTCAAAAGAAAAAGGCGGTTTTGGCCCTCGGGTTCGGCGGCAATCCCAAGGACCCCTCGGGCGTAAGGGGCGGTCCCGTTTTCGAACTGCTGTTTAACTTCCACTACCACCTCAAAAAACTCGGTTTGAGGGACAAGTTCGAAATCGTGTTTTTCGCACCGATGCCGAAGCCGGGCGCCCGCCTGGGCGAAAAGAACGCCGAGAGGCTCGTCAAGTTTTTCGAAAAGCTCGGCATCGGCTACCGCGTCGGCAAAAAAATAAAGGAATTTCAACCCGACGGAATACTCTTTGAGGACGGAAGCAAACTGGAGACCGACCTTACGGTCTTTACGCCCGCCCTCGACGGCCACCCCCTCTACAAAACCGACCCCGACCTTCCTCTGAACGAGGCCGGCTTCGTAAAAATAGACGAGCACTGCGCCGTTCCGGGAACCGACTACTCGGTCTGGGCCGTGGGCGACGCGGCCGCCGTCGAGGGACCCGACTGGAGGGCCAAGCAGGGCCACCTGGCGGAGGTAATGGGCCGCATAGTGGCCCGAAACTTGGAAAAGTTGGTCCGGGGTAAACCCGAAAGGATGGAAAGCTACCTTCCCCACGTCCACATAGTGTGTCTGATGGACATGGGACCTTGGGGCGGAATATTCTTCGCCCGCACCCGAAAGAGGATAGTGATGGTTCCCCTCCCGAAGGTGGGCCACTGGCTGAAGAAACTGTGGGGTTGGTACTACAAAAATTCCAAACTCGGAAAGTTGCCGAGGATACCCGGCGTCGACGCCCCCTAACATTTAACTCTTTATGGCGGAAAAAGTGAGGGTGAGGTTTGCCCCCTCCCCCACCGGATGGCTCCACTTGGGAAACGCCCGGACGGCGATTTTTAACTACCTCTTTGCCCGCCACCACGGCGGGGAGGTGGTTTTAAGAATAGAGGACACCGACAGGGAGCGGTCGAAAAAGGAATACGAGGAGGCCCTCCTGGAGGACCTGCGCTGGCTCGGCGTCGAGTGGGACGAGGGACCCGACAAGGGCGGTCCCTACGGCCCCTACCGCCAAAGCGAGCGGCTCGAAATTTACCGAAAGTACGCCCAAAAGCTCTTAGAAAGCGGCCACGCCTACCGCTGCTTTTGCACCCCCGAGGAGCTGGAGGCCGAAAGGGAGAGGGCCAAAAGGGAGGGCAGGCCCTACCGCTACAGCGGAAAGTGCCGCCACCTTTCGCCCGAGGAGGTCGAAAGGTATCTGAAGGAGGGCAGGCCCTACACGATTAGATTTCGCGTTCCCGACGGGCGGGAGCTGGTTTTAAACGACCTCGTAAAGGGCGAGGTCCGCTTCAACGTCGACGACTTTGGCGACTTCGTCATCGTCCGCTCCGACGGAACGCCCGTTTACAACTTCGTCGTCGTCGTCGACGACGCGCTGATGAAGATAACGCACGTCATTCGCGGCGAGGACCACCTCTCGAACACCTTCAAGCAGATGCTCATCTACGAGGCCCTCGGCTTTCCGATGCCCAAGTTCGCCCACCTGCCGATAATTTTGGGCGAGGACCGCAGCAAGCTGTCCAAGCGCCACGGCGCCGTTTCGGTCCGCCAATACCGCTTTGACGGATACTTGCCCGAAGCCCTGTTTAACTTCCTCACCCTCCTCGGCTGGTATCCCAAGGACGGAAAGGAGATACTTTCAAAAGAGGAGCTGATAGAACGCTTTGACATTACCGACGTTCACAACGCCCCCGCCGTTTTCAACAGGGAAAAGCTCTACTGGATGAACGGCGTCTACATCCGCGAGGTCCTCGACCTGGACGACCTTACCGACCGCGTTCTCGAATACCTCAGGAACTATTCGGAGCACCTCGACGCGGAGGACCGGAAGGTGGCCGAAAAGATTTTGGATTTCCCGAGGGAGTTCGTAAGGGAGGTCGTTTCCAAGGTCCGCGACAGCTTCTTCACCCTCAAGGAGTTTCCCAAAAGGGCCAAACCCTTCTTCGTCGACGACTTCGAACCTTCGGAGGAGGCCCGAAAGCACCTCCAAAAGGTGGGAACCGAAACGGCCCGTAAGGTGGTCGAGCTGTTTTTGGAAAAGGTCCGCTCGGCCGAAACCTTCGGAGGTGAGGAGTTCAAAAAACTGGCCAAGGAGGTGGCCAAGGAGCTCAAACTGAAACCGGGAGTGGTGTTCAAGACCCTCCGGGTGGCGCTGACGGGCGAGACCCAAGGGGTGGCCCTCGACCTTTTGGTCGACCTGATAGGGAAGGAGCGCACCGTCGGTCGCCTGGAAAGCTTTTTGGCCCGCTTAAAATAAAACTTTGCGATGAAAAAAATAGTTTTGGGCGTCGGTTCGCTGTGCTTTCTCCTTCATCCGCCCGCCCTTTCCCAACCCATCGACGAGGGACCGGCCGACGAAAGCGCCTATTGGATTTTAAAGTTTCCCGGAAGGCTCGTTCCCGTCGTCGTTCTCTCTCAAACGGAGATTAACTTCGGCGAGACGGAGGTGGGTAAGGAGGTCGTTCGGAAGCTGAGGATTTTGAACAAGGGCTACGGCGACCTGGTCGTAAAGAAGGTTTACCTACGCGACGGAACCGAGTTTGCCATTAAGGAAATCGGATGCACCAAGCCGCTCGAATACGGCGAGGCCTGCGAAATTACGCTGGTCTTTAGGCCCGTCGAACCCGGAACCCACGAGGACACCCTCTACATTTTGACCAACGACCCCAACAACCCGATTTACGAGGTTCGGCTCTACGGAACCGCCCTCGGTGCGGTCGTTGAAACGCCCCCTCCGGTGGTCTACGAGGAACCCCAACCCGTAATAGTTACCGAACCGACCGTCTACCCTTACGAGGAAGTAAAACCGGTTGAATATCCCCCCGCCCAGGAGGTGATAGTGGTCGAGGAAACCCCCGCGCCGACCGAACCGGCCGAGGAGCTTCCCCAAACCAAGGCCTACCGAACTTGGGTCGTAAAGCCCTGCGACACCCTCTGGGACATTTCGGAAAAGGTCTACGGAACGCCGCTCCTTTGGGCCGCCGTTTGGGACGCCAACCGCGACCAAATCAAAGACCCCTGGATTATCGAGGTGGGAATGCGGCTGAAGGTTCCCTCCCTGACGCCCGAGGAAAGGGAAAAGTACAGAAGGGAAACGCTGCGGCTAATGGCCGAAATGGCCGACCGGCCGCTCGGTCCCAAGTGTCCTTAAAGCTCGTCGCTGAAAATCTTTTCCGGCAGGGGCGCCTTTATTATTCCCCTTTCTTTGCCCAGTTTTAAAAGCAGTCTTACCGCCTCGCGGCCGTCGGGGCCGTAGTCCACCGTTCTCTCGTTTACGTACATCGAAACGAACCTCTCGCTGCGCTCCCTGTCGTTTTCCAGCCCGCGGGCAAAGCGACGGGCGTACTCCATCGCCTCTTCCTTGTGCGAAAGGGCGTATTGGACGCTCTCTTTCATCAGGCGGGCTATCAGGTCGATTAATTCCTTTCCGAGGTCCCTTCTCACGACGTTGCAGCCCAGCGGCAGTGGAAGGCCGAACTTTTCCTTCCACCACTCGCCGAGGTCGACGAACTTGTGCAGACCGAAGTCCTTGTAGGTGAGCTGGCCCTCGTGGATGACCAAACCGGCGTCGACCCTTCCCTCCAAAACGGCGGGAATGACGTCCTCGAAGTAAACCTCCACCGGTTCGAAGTCGGGTTCGAACAGCTTAAGGGTCAAAAAGGCGGTGGTCCACCTTCCGGGAATCGCCACCTTCTTACCCTTTAGGGTGGTGAGGGGTTCTTTGGAAACCACGAGAGGACCGTAACCGTCGCCGACGCTCCCGCCGGAGGGAAGAACGACGTACTTGTCGGCCACGTAGGGGAAGGCGTGAAAGGAGATGGCCGAAACCTCCCACCTTCCCTCCCTGGCGTCGCGGTTGAGGCTCTCTATGTCCTTGAGAACGTGTTCGAACCTCAGACCGCGGGTGTCTATCTTTTCGGCCACCAGGGGGTAGAACATAAAGGCGTCGTCGCTGTCGGGCGAGTGGGCAACGCGGATGAGCCTGCGTTCCATAGGGGGCTAATTTTAGTAGGGGCAGGAGACTTTAACCTTTTCGGCCAGGTCGGGAAAGCGCAACTCGACGGCCTCAACCGCGCAGCCGAAGGCCTCGCCGAGGCGCTTCAGGTTTTGCTCCAGCTTGAGGTGGCAAACGTTCAGCTTGGCGGCTCCCACCTCCTTCACGCAAGTTTCGGGAAGGTCGAAGGTCTTTTCCGCCACAAACTTTTTCCTCTTCAGGAGGAAGACCGTTTCCTCCTCCTTCCGGACCGACCAGCCGGGAACCTCTAGGCCGACCACGTAGTCGAGGGCTCCGCTTCTCCTAAACTCGTCGACGGTGTCCAAAACCTTTTGGACCTCGAAGGTAATCGAGTTAATAACTTCCGTTTCGGTCGGCGTAAGGTAGGCGGCCGCGTTTATCCGGGGACCCTCGCTTTTTACCGCCGTGCAGGAGACGATTGCAACGGTCAGCAGCGGAAGGAGCTTTTTCATGGACGAAAACATTTTAGCGGTGGATGGAAGTGATGCCGGAGGCGGGAGTCGAACCCGCACGCCCCGAAGGGCACCGTCCCCTCAAGACGGCGCGTCTGCCAGTTCCGCCACTCCGGCTGGGGGG
>JAADCT010000025.1 GCA_013154305.1 Aquificota bacterium | reverse complement strand
CGCTCCGGCAGTAGAGACCCGAATTTAATAAATTTCTCAAACTGCTTGTCCGTAAGGTTAACTTTCTTAAGGTCCTTTTTAAATTGCTTGTACCTTACAAGATTCAACTTTTGAACCATAGGTGGAGTTACAGGTTATTTCTTCCGCAGTTCCTCCGCCGGCTCTTCTAACGAAATTTTTTCCAAGTTTTTAACCTTCTCTAACCTCTTTCAAAACCTTTTTGATTTCCCTATTGGGTATTTTTACGGGAAAGGGAATACCTTTTTCCAAGACAACTTGGGTCAAAAATACGTTTACCGCATCGGACAGGGTGAGCCCGTAGCGGGCTAATATTTCTTTGGCTTCCCTTTTCACTTTTGCGTTCAGGTAAAGGGTGGTGCGTTCCTTCTTTAAGGTCGCCCTTTCACCCGCAATTTTTCAACTTCAAAGCCTCCCTAAAGGTTGCCGCGACGATACCCGTCCAAAAGGTAAAGAGCAAAAGGGTGGTGAGCGCGTAAATAAAACCCGCGGCGTTGTCTCCCTCCAAAAAGGAGCTAAAGGCTAAGTATCCAAAGAGCAAAACAAAACCACCCGCGGGGTATAGGAGGTTTTTAAAAACCCTCACGCGTACTTCGATAGTTTTACAGGTCTCGTCCTCTTTGGTTTGCGCGCTTTTTAGAGCCAAAAGGGTTATAAAACCGAGAGCCGCCACACCCGCGGCGGATAAAAAAAGGGGTAAAACCCAATCGGTCATTAAAGCGTTATTTAGCATCTCCCTCCAAAGGTTCAAAGGGGTTTTTTAACTCCCTCCACCTGTCGGGATGCCACCACCAGTGGGAGGTCGGGTAGTCGTCGTTGTAGGTGAAAGGTACGTAACCCGATTCCAATAGTTCCAAACAATTTTTCAACAAAAGTTTTAAAGCCTCTTTTTTCTCCTCCAAAGGTATTGACGGGTCTTTTATATCCTCACTCAGGGTTTCAAACCAACTCCACTCCTCACCGGGAGTGAAGTCTCCGCTTTTCCACGCCGCGGTGTTGAAGAGGGTTATGTACCACAAGTTCGGGAGTTTTTTCTTAAATTCCTCCACAAGAGTTAAATTTTCAACCGCGTTCCGTCCGAAGGGTGCCCCCGGATTAGTTCCCGACGGAGGAAAAAGTCAAACAACGCTTTAAAAGTTAACTTTGCGGACCCGTTTGCTTAAGGGTTTTCCGCAGGGGTTCCGGAACCGACCCGCACCTCTCGGCGGGGGCAAAAAACCGAAACTTTCCGGCCCTCGTTAATTTCGACCCGGGTTTAAAGCCGCTTTAACATTTCCTCCTGATGGAACTGCAGCTTTTGGTAATACTGGTAGTGGCCTACCTGCTCTTTGGTCCCGAGAAAATGCTGGAGTTTGCCGCCGCCGCCGGGCGCCTCCTTCGCCGGCTAAAGAGCGAGTGGACCGCCCTCCAGCTCGAACTTCAGGCGCAGAAACTGAAGGAGGAGTTCGAAAAGCAAACCCGCGAAGGGGAGGATAAGGTTCGCTCCTACCTCGGAGGGGAAAAGGTTTCCGAACCCAAAAGTCAGGTTCAAATTATGAAGGACCTGCTGGAGGAGAAAGTCGAAAAACCTTCGCGGGAAGGACGGAAGAAAGAACCGCCCTCCTTGGAGGACCTGGCCGCCGGCCGCGGTCCCGTCGTCGACGACCGCGAAGGGTCCTAATAGCCGAGCTCCTCCAGCAGTTTAACGTGATGCTTGGCCTCCCTGAACTCCTTGGTTTGAAGAATGAACTTGTGAAACTCCAAGTTGGTCTTTAGACCTTTACCCTCAATGACGGTCTCTTCGACCACCCGCAGGGCGCGGCGGATGAGCTCGTCGCGGTCGGCCGCGTGAACTATAAACTTGGCCAAAAGGCTGTCGTAGTAGGGCGGCACCCTGTAGCCCTGATACACGTGCGTGTCGACGCGAACGCCGAAACCCCCCGGCAAAATCAGCCGCTCTATCGGTCCCGGAGCCGGCGCAAAGGTTACGGGGTCCTCGGCGTTTATCCGCATTTCGAGGGCAAAGCCGTTTATCGGCGGGGGTTCCTCGAAGGGAAGCTCCTCGCCCATGGCTATGAGAAACTGCCACTTTACCAGGTCCACGCCCGTGACCATCTCGGTAACCGGGTGCTCGACCTGAATGCGGCCGTTCATTTCGATGAAGTAAAACTCGCCGCTTTTGGTGTCGTAGAGAAACTCGACCGTTCCCGCACCCTCGTAGCCCACCGCCTCGGCAAAGCGCACCGCCGCCTCGTAAAGCTTTTTCCGCGTTTCCCCGTCTATCGAGGGGGAGGGCGCCTCCTCTATCACCTTTTGATGACGCCTTTGTATGGAGCACTCGCGGTCGGAAATGGGAACGACCTTCCCGCTCTTGTCGGCCAAAATTTGAACCTCGATGTGTTTGGGGTTGAGCAGAAACTTTTCCAGGTAAACCGTGTCGTCGCCGAAGGCGGCCTTTGCCTCGCTCCGCGCCAGCGGAAACTTCTCCCTCAACTCCTTTTCCGAATAGACGACGCGCATTCCCCGACCGCCGCCGCCGGCCGCCGCCTTCAAAATGACCGGATAGCCGATGTCGTAGGCGATGTCGAGCGCCTCTTCGAGGGAAATCTTTCTCGTACTGCCGGGAACGGTGGGAACGCCCGCCCGCTTTGCCACCTGCTTGGCCTTTACCTTGTTGCCTATAAGGCGCAGGGTTTCGGGTCTGGGTCCGATAAAAATTAGCCCGTTGGCCTCGACGATTTCGGCAAACTTCGGATTTTCCGACAGGAAGCCGTAGCCGGGATAGACGGCGTCGGCTCCCGTAATTTCGGCCGCCGAAAGGATGTTGGGAATGTTGAGGTAGCTTTCGGAGGGGGGCGGCGGACCGATGCAAACCGCCTCGTCGGCCAGCATGACGTGCAAGCTGTCCTTGTCGGCCTCCGAGTAGACGGCCACCGTCTTTATTCCCAGCTCCTTGCAGGTTCGAATCGCCCGAACCGCAATTTCCCCCCTGTTGGCTATTAAAACCTTCTTTATCTCCCTCTTAGGTTGGGCCGACATTTAAAACCATTTAATGTTAGATTAGGAGCCCGGGCGGGCGTCCCTTTTCTCGCGCTCGACCAGCGGCGCGTGGCGGACCCATTCACCCTCGGAGGTGTAGAAGGTAAACTCGGCGATGTTTTCGGCGTGGTCGCCCATCCTCTCCAGGTGCCGCGCTATAAAGAGCAGGGGAAAAATCTCCCTCAAATACTCCCGCGGGTCCTCCAAAACGTAGGTAATCAACTCCCTCTCGACCGAGTGGTAAAGCTCGTCCACCACGTGGTCCTTTTCTATCACCTTCTTGGCCAGTTCGGTGTCGCCGTCGAAGAAGGCGGCCGTCGCCATGTCCACCATGTCTTTTACCGTCTCGGCCATGTAGCGCAGCTGAACGGGCGTTATCTTGTAACCCTCCTTAATCAACTCCAGGACGCGATAGGCGATGTTTTCCGCCTCGTCGCCTATCCTCTCGTAGTCGCTGACGACCTTGTAGGCCCCCATAACCAGCCGCAGGTCCGACGCCTCCGGATGGTAGAGCGCGATAATCCTGATGCACTTTCTCTCAATTTCCACCTCGTAGAGGTCAATCTTGTCGTCGAGCTCGATTACCTCCCTCGCCAGCTTCTCGTCCTTGTTAAAGAGGGCGTCGACGGCCTTGGAAATGGCCAGCTCGACCGTCTCGCTCATCTCGTGGAGGAGTTTTTTCAGCTCCTCCAGTTCCCTCTGCAGTTTCGAATGCATAAAAAACAATTTAAGGTTCGGTAAGCTTCGTTCCGCAAAGGTAGGAAACCCCCTTCGGTCCAACCTTTGCCCAGTGGCGCGTTCCCGCCGGGACCACCAAAAGGTCTCCCGGCCGCAATAAAACCTCCCCCTCCTCGGTCCCTATCAAAATCTCCCCATCGAGGACGAAGCGGACCTCGTCAAAGGGGTGGGTGTGCCAGTCGTAGAAGGTTTCCGGAGGGTCGCTCCAAAGGTAAAGGTTTCCGTAGCCCTCTTTCCTTAAAAGCTCTTGGGCCTTTTGCCGGTCGACTATTCCGGTCCTCCTTACGAGGTGCTCCATCGAAAAAACAGCTTAAGCGCTTTCTTCGGCCAGTTTGAGGCCCTTTTCGACGGCCTTGGCCGCCGAGCTTCCCCCGACGAAACTCGAAATTACCGCCACCTCCGGGTGTTTCCTTTTAAGCTCCTCTAAAAGTTCGTAAATCCGGCCGTAGCCGACCTCGTATTGGGGTATCGAGCGCCTCCAGACCCTCGCGCGGGAAAAGACCTTCCTCCCCAGCCGGGGGAAAATCCTTCTCAGCTCCCTTTCGGCGAGCGCCGCCGCTTTCTCCTCCGAAAGGTTGCACACCTCCCCCTGCGTTTCCCCGCAGAGAAACACCGAAAAGCACGAGTGCCCCTCCGGACAGCGGTCGGGAAAGAGCGAGTGGACGAAAATAGCCCCCAAAATCCGCGGTCCCTCCCCCTTGGGAACCAAAATTCCGAAACCCTCCGGCCCCCCGCCCTCAAACGCCAGCGAAACGACCGCCACCGGCGGATAGTTTACTTTTTCGAAGTAAAGCCCTTCGGGAAAGAGGTCCCTAAGGAGGCGGGCCGCCTCGTAGGCCGGCACCGTCAGGGCAACCCTCCTGGCCCGGAAGGTTCCCCTTTCGGTAAAAACGACCACCTCCCTTCCCTCCTTTTTCAGAGCCTCGACCCGCGCGTTAAAGAGCTTTTCCCCGATTCTTTCGCTCAGGGCCGAGACCAAGGTCTCCAGCCCGCCTTTAAAGGAAATCAGTTCCCCCTTGGGGGCGACCCTCCTCTCTTTAAAAAAGGCCTTCAGGAGCGAACCGTAGCGCCGCTCCGTCTCCCAAAGCTTCGGAAAGGCGTAGCGGACGCTTAGGCGCTCGGCGTCGCCCGCGTAAATGCCCGAGACGAAGGGCTGGACGAAGTAGCGCAGAAACTCCTCCCCGAAGCGCCTCCTCGTAAAGGAGGCAACGCTTTCGTCCTCCTTGCCCGAAGGGGGGACGAAGAGTTCACCCAAAAGGCGGAGCTTTCCCCTCCAGCTCAGCAGGGGACTGAGAAAAAACTGGTCCGGCCGAAGGGGTATGGAAACCGGTTTACCGCCCTTGTAGATGAACCTCTTTTTCGACGAGGGGGCCGCCCTTTGAACGTCCAAGCCGAGGTCGGCGACCAGGCGCCAAACGGCCTCGTTGTTGGCCAAAATCGTTTGAGGACCCTCCTCGAAGGTAAAGGGTCCCTCCCGCAGGGTTCGGACGCTTCCGCCCGGCCGCGGGGCCGCCTCGAGGAGCAATACCCTCTTTCCCCTTTTGGAGAGGTAAAAGGCGGCCGTCAATCCGGCCAAACCGGCGCCGACCACTATCCAGTCGTAGACCATTTTCGGGCCACGATTTTACCCTCTCAATTCCTCAAAGAGGTTCCGAATTTTTTCCTCCAAAAGGTCGCGCACCTTCCGAAACGCCTCGAGGCGCTCTTCCACCGTTCCCTTCACCCCCGCCGGGTCGGGCAGGTCCCACCGCAGGACCCTCGAGTGGGGCAAAAAGGGACAGTCCTCCTCCCGGCAGAGGACCACGACCAGGTCGAGCTCCGAAAAGGGGAGCTTTCTCAAGTGCTTGGGCCTTTGGCCGGAGAGGTCGACGCCGACTTCCTTCATAACCCTTATCGCCAGCGGGTGAACGGCCGGCGCCGGCCTCGAACCGGCCGAAAAGACCTCCACCTCCAGACCGAGCTCTTTTGCCACCTTCTTGGCCAGCGCCTCGGCCATTTGCGAACGGGCCGAGTTGGCCACGCAAACGAAGGCCACCTTTCTTTTGGCCATCGCCCTTCGGGTTGATTATCGTCATTGGAACGCCTTTCAGGTTTTGCAAATAATTTGCACTAATGATAAAGGTCAAGAAGGTCGAAGTTTACCCTTCGAGGGAGAGATTCGGGGTGGTCCACCGGCTGGTGGTCGAGGGCGAGGAGCTTCTCCGTCTGGAGGAGGCCTTTTCGAGGTTTTCCACCCTCGAGGGTTTTGAGGTCGAGGGAACCGAAATAGGTCTCGACTTCGGAAAGGGTCTAAAGTTTAGGGTAAAGCTCGAAAAACCGCTGGAGGACTACTACACCGACGAGGTTCGCGAGGAGTGGAAGGCGATGGTGGCCGAGGCCCTCGGGACCGAGGAACCCTTCCGCTACTACTCTTTCTACGACGAGGCGGGCAAACACCTCGGAACGGTCGGATACAAGCGCGATTGCGACACCTTTTTGCCCGTTTTGTTGGCGTATAAGAACTTTTGAATGTTTTTATGCGTCAACTTCGCCCCTAAAATGGACTTTTAAGGGCAAAAATTTGGCATTGAAAACTATATGCTGACAAGCATAGTTTTAGTAAAGCAAGTGGAGTAAGTTTAACAGATGTAAAAAGATAAAAGGAGGTGGCTGAGATGGCAAGGAGGAGCAGGTTTCCCGGTAGGGCTGTCTTAGATTATCTTTACAATCAACAACGGTATTCTATGGAGCTGATTGCCAAAATTTTCGGCGTCTCCCGCGAGGCCGTCCGCCTGTGGCTCAATCAGGCCGGCATACCGACGCGCGACCGCATCTACGCCGTCAAAACGAGGGGTGCCCGCAAGCGCATCAACGTCCGCGAAATTCGCCAAAAGCTCAAGCAGATGTTCCCCGAGGTCAGCACCCTCCTCTCGTAAGGCGCCGCGCCCCCTCGGGGGCGGTTAAAATCGAGTTTTATGGCAAAAATCTACTACGACAACGACGCCAGCCTCGACTACCTTAAGGACAAAACCGTCGCCATAATCGGTTACGGTTCCCAGGGCCACGCCCACGCCCTCAACCTCCGCGACAGCGGCATCAAGGTCTTGGTGGCCCTCAGGCCGGGTTCGCGCTCGGCCCAAAAGGCCAAGGCCGACGGCTTTGAGGTCGTTACTCCCGCCGAGGCGGCCCAAAAGGCCGACGTAATAATGTTTCTGGCCCCCGACACCGTCCAACCCAAAATTTACGAGGAGGAGGTAAAACCCCACCTGAGGGAGGGGCAGGCCCTGGCCTTTGCCCACGGTTTCAACATCCACTTTAAGCAAATCGTTCCCCCCGAATGGGTCGACGTCTTTATGGTCGCCCCCAAGGGTCCCGGACACCTGGTCCGCTGGATGTACGAGGAGGGAAAGGGCGTTCCCGCGTTGGTGGCCGTGTATCAGGACTACACCGGCAACGCCCTAAATCTGGCCTTGGCCTACGCCAAGGGCATAGGCTCGACGCGCGCCGGCGTCATCGAAACCACCTTTAAGGAGGAGACCGAAACCGACCTCTTCGGCGAGCAGGCGGTCCTCTGCGGCGGCGTTACCGCCCTCATCAAGGCCGGGTTTGAGACCCTGGTCGAGGCCGGCTACCAGCCCGAGGTGGCCTACTTCGAGTGTCTGCACGAACTGAAGCTCATAGTCGACCTGATATACGCCCACGGCATAGCCGGCATGCGTTACTCGATTTCCGACACGGCCAAGTACGGCGACGTTACGCGCGGCGACCGCATCTACGAGGTCGTAAAGCCGGTTCACAAGAAAATCCTCGAGGAGATACAGAGGGGAGAGTTTGCCCGCGAGTGGATACTGGAAAACCTGGCCAACCGCCCCGTCTACAACGCCCTCCTCGAGCGCGACGCCAACCACCCCATAGAAAAGGTCGGAAAGGAACTCCGGAAGATGATGCCCTGGCTCCAATCGAAGGACCTAAAGTAAACCCCTCCTTTTTCCTCCAACTTCCCTCTTTGACCGCCCGAAGGTCTTGGAAACCTTTTTCACCTTTTGAGGGTTCCGAGGGAAACCTTCCTCCGCCGGGAGGTTCCCCGAAAAAAAGAACCCCTAAAGGCGGACCCTCGAAGTTTTTAAACTTCAATCGAAGCGCTCGACGCGGTAGCCCCTCAAGAAGTCGGCACCCTTTATCCTCTTCCCTTTGGGGTTTATCAATTCGACGACCTCGAGGAGGCGGCCGTCGCCGCAGACGACGAAAAGTCCGTCCTTTCTGAAGGGGTAGACCGAACCGGGGGGAAGGTCGCTCTTTAGGTCCGTCAGGCGGGCCGACAGGACCTTAATCCTCCTGCCGGCGAAGGTTGCGTAGGCGTCGGGATAGAGGGCACGAATGCGGTCGCGCACGCTTGCGGCCTCGGCCTTCCAACAAATTCGGTATTCGGACTTTAAAATCGGCGGCGCGTAGGTCGCCTCTTCCTCGTTTTGGGGCTCGGGCCTTACCTTTCCCTCCGCCCACCCCTTTAGGGTCTTTATCAGAAGGTCGGCGCCCTTTCCGGCGAGTCTTTTTCCCAAAGTTTCGGCGTTGTCGTCTTCGAAAATCGGCTCCCTCTCCCTGGCCAAAACGGGCCCGTCGTCGAGACCCTCCCCTATCAGCATGACGGTGTTTCCAGTCTCCCTTTCGCCGGCCATCAGCGCGCGGCGAATGGGGGCCGCCCCCCGATACTTGGGAAGGAGCGAGGCGTGGAGGTTCAGCGTCTTAAACTTCGGATAGTCGAACACCTCCCTCGGAAGGAGCTTTCCGTAGGCCACCACCAGCGCCGCGTCGGGCCTCAGCGAGCGGAAGAAGCTTACGAACTCGGGGGTTTTTATCCTCTCCGGTTGGAAGACCAGGTTTTCCAGACCCAGTTCGACGGCCTTCTTTTTGACCGGCGGAGGGGTCAGTTTCTTTCCCCTTCCCGCCGGTCGGTCCGGTTGGGTTATCACCGCGACCAATTCCAGGTCGGGGTCGGCGACCACCGCCTCCAGGGAGGGAACGGCGAATTCGGAGGTCCCGAAAAAGACCACCCTCAGGGGTTTAACCATCAAAGGAAAGCAATTTTAGGTCCCCGCCCTTGTGCTATATTGGCATAACTATGGAACTGGAGGACAAGCAGCTGCCCCTTTCGCTGGCCGAGCTGCTCGAGACCACCGACGAGCAAAGCCTCAAAGCCTACATCCTAATAAAGGCCGACCCGAAGGAGATAGCCTCCATAATGCTGGCCCTTTCGACCTTCGAGGGCATAAGGACCGCCGACGTGGTAACCGGCCCCTACGACATCATCGTCTACGCCGAGGTTCCCGACCAGTACGAACTGGGTCGTCTGGTGATAAACAAAATCCACTCCCTCGAGGGGGTAAAAGAAGCCATCACATGCGTCGTCGTAAAAATTTAGTCCTCTTTTTGAGCTCCCTGCCCGTTCCCAAGAGCAACCGGTACCTGCGCCGGCGCGACGGGCGCGTCTTCAAACCGGCGCGCGTCGTCCTGTGGGAGGTTCGGGCCCTCTGGGAGCTGAGAAGTCAGTACCAGGGTTCGCCGCTGGCGGGACCCCTCAGCGTCGAGGTTCACTTCTTCTTTCCCGACAACCGCAAGCGCGACATAGACAACATGCTCAAAACCCTTTGGGACGTCCTCGAAAAGGCGCGGGTGATAGAAAACGACGAGGTCATTCACGAAACGAGGACCGTAAAGGTAAAGGCCTCCCCCGTTTCGGGAACGGTGGTGGTAATAAAACCCTACCGGGAGAGAAGGAATCTTATTGAGAAACTGCTAAAGGAGCTCGAGCGTTTCAAACTTTCCCTTAGCGGGTGATGGAGGAAAAACTCCTTTCGGCGGAACTGTTCGAAAAGTCGCCGCTGTATCTGGCCTACCGGCTCGTGGAGGAGGGGAAAATCGACCCCTGGGACGTCGACCTCGAAAAACTCATTCAAGAGTATCTGGAAACCATTCGAAAAATCGAACTGAGGGACCTCCGCGTTCCCGCCAAGGTCGTGGCCTTCGCAACCTTTTTAATCAAAAAACAGCTGGAGATACTCTTTCCAAGGCCCCCCCGACCGCGAAGGAGAAAAATAAGTTTGCGGGAGATAGAGGAGGAATTCTCCCAAACCAACGAAGGTCAAATCATCGAGGACCTAAAGAGGGAGGTCCGAAGGAGGAAAACCGCCGGGCGGAGGAAGGTTTCAAAGAAAACCGAAAAGGAAAAGACTCCGCCCGGCGTTCCCCTCCACCGCGCCAAGCTGGAGGAGGCCCTCGAGTACCTACTCGAACTGCTCGAACGCCTCGAGGCGCGAAAAAAACTCGCCTTCAGCCGCCTGGCGACCCGAAACGACTACGTTGCCAAGCTCTGGGCCCTGCTGAACCTGACCAACGAGGGCAAAGTGGACATGGAACAAAGCGAGCCCTTCGGGGAAATCTACTTTTGGAAGGTCGAGTGAACCACCCCGCATCAAGGACGCGCCGCTTCAGACGGTTTCCGCCTCCCCTGCTCCTACCCATCCCACCGCATAGCAAAAACGCCCTTAACCTCAATGGTTTCAACGTTTCACCTATCAGGTCAAATTTTCCAGGTTTTTTGAAAAAAGTTCCTGCAAGCTTTTTTATAAAATAGCCGAAGATTGAGGTGTCGGCTTTGGTTTGGGTGGCAATCGGCGGCGCCTTGGGTGCCGTTTTGAGGTATCTCGTTGCCACCGGCGTTCAGAAAAAGTTGGCCGTTCCCTTTCCGGTCGGAACGCTGACGGTCAACGTCGTCGGGAGTTTCCTCATAGGCCTCTTCCTCCACTACGGGGTCGAACACCTGCGGCTCCCGCCGGAGGCCAAGGCCTTTTTCGTCGTCGGCTTTTTGGGTGCCTTTACGACCTTTTCCTCCTTCAGTTACGAGGCGGTCTTTTTGTTCCTTTCGGGGGAGTGGCAAAAGGCCGTCCTTTACGCGGTCGTTACGAACCTCTCCTGCCTCGGGGCAACCGTTGCGGGAATCGCCTTTGCCCGCTTTTTGGCCGGGCTTTAAAATAAGCCTTCTATGCTCTTTAGGGTCCTGATAACGCCCAAAAAGGGCCTGCTCGACCCCCAAGGGCGGGCGGTCGAGGAGCTCCTTCACGAAAAGGGTTACTCCTCGGTAAAAGGCGTTCGCGTCGGTAAGGTCGTCCTGCTCGAGGCCGAAAGCGAGGAGCAGGTCCACGAAATAGCCAAAAAGGTCCTGGTCAACGACCTCATAGAGGACTACGAGGTCGAGAGGGCCGACCGCTGATGGGTCCCTTGACCTTTTTAAAGGAGCTCCTAAAGAGGGTCTTTAACGCCCTGGTGGCCGTCTACCTCCTTTACCTGTTTTTCCTCTACGCTTGGTCGACCTTCGACTACCTGGTTCCGAGGCTGTCGTTCGTTTTGGCCGTTTTGGTCACCGCGGTTTTGACGGGCTTTTTGGGTTGGTACTACTATCCGAAAATAATCGGTAAAGAATAGATGCTCGTCATAGTTAAGGTGGGCTCGAACCTCCTCCAAACGGAGGAGGGGGACATAGACCTCGCCTTCATAGCTTCCCTGGCCGAGCAGGTAAAAAAACTTCGAAAGGAGGGATTTCAGTTCGTTTTGGTGTCCTCCGGCGCCGTTTTGGCCGGAATAAAGAAGCTGGGCCTGGGTAGAAGGCCAAAGAGCCTCGTCGAAAAGCAGGCTCTGGCGTCGGTCGGTCAGGCCTATCTGATGCACCTTTACGACACCGTCTTTTCCAACTACGGACTGAAGGTCAGTCAGGTTCTGCTCAACGCCGACGTTTTCAGAAACCGCGAACGCTACGAGACCGCAAAAAACACCTTTTGCCAGCTCCTGCGCTGGGGCATCATCCCGATAGTCAACGAAAACGACGCGGTGGCGGTCGAGGAGCTCATTTTCGGTGACAACGACTTTTTGGCCGCCCACCTTGCGGTGATGCTGAACCCCGGCTTCGTGGTGATAATGTCGACGGCCGGGGGCGTTTACACCGGGGACCCCCGCGAAGCGGGCTCCGTTCTCTTGAGGGAGGTAAACTCGCCGGAGGAGCTGGCGGCCTTCGTCCGCTCGACCAAAAGCGCCTACGGCTCGGGCGGAATGAAGTCGAAGTTGGAGGCGGCCCGAATTATTCACTCGCTGGGCGTTCCGGTGGCCATAGTGGGAAAGAGGACGCCGCTGGAGGCCGTTTTAAAGGGAAAACCCTTTGACGGAACCCTCATAAAACCCTCCCCCAAACCGGTCCGGGGAAGGAAGAAACTGCTGGCCTACTTGGAGCAACCCAAGGGCATTCTCTACATCGACGAGGGGGCCAAGAGGGCGATTTTGAACGGAAAAAGCCTTTTGGCGGTCGGCGTTCGCTCCTTCGAGGGGAGTTTCAAAAGGGGTGACGCCGTAACGATTGCGGCCGAGGACGGAACGCCCATAGCCAAGGGTAAGGTTAACTTCTCCTCCGAGGAACTTAAAAAGATTTTGGGAAAAAACAGCGAGGAGATTAAAAGACTCTTTCCGGGCCGGCCGACGGAGGTGGTCCACCGCGACGACCTTCTCCTCCTTTAACCGAAGCGGCCGGTAATGTAGTCCTCGGTCAGCTTTTCCTTCGGGTTGGTAAAGACCTGTTCGGTCGGTCCGAACTCCACTATCTCGCCCAGGTACATAAAGGCGGTGTAGTCGGATATGCGGGAGGCCTGTTGCATGTTGTGGGTGACGATTACGATGGTGATGCTTTCGCGGAGTTCGACGATTAGCTCCTCTATTTTGGCGGTCGAAATGGGGTCGAGGGCGCTGGTGGGCTCGTCGAACAGCAAAACCTCCGGTTCGACGGCAACGGCGCGGGCGATTACCAAACGCTGCTGCTGACCGCCCGAAAGCGAGTAGGCGCTCTCGTGGAGGCGGTCCTTTACCTCCTCCCAAAGGGCGGCCTTTCGGAGGGCCTCCTCGACGCGGCTTTCGAGCTCGGTCCGGTTCTTTATTCCCCGCAGGCGCAGGCCGAAGGCGACGTTGTCGAAAATCGACATGGGAAAGGGCGTCGGCTTTTGAAAGACCATTCCTATGCGCGAGCGCAACTCTATAAGGTCTATCTCGTCGGAGAGGATGTTTATTCCGTCCGGGTAGAGGATGATTTCCCCTTCGTAGCGGTTTCCCGGATAGAGGTCGTGCATGCGATTAAAGCACCTCAAAAGGGTCGTCTTTCCGCAACCGGAGGGACCTATAAGGGCGGTAACCCTCCTTTCCGGTATCGGGAGGTTTATGTCCTTGAGGGCGTGAAAGCCACCGTAGTAAAAGTTCAGGTTTCGGACTTCGAGCTTTAGAGGCTCCTCAACGGGCGCAATGTAGGCCATGCAAGGGAAAGAAATTTTACGGCCGGCCCCCTCGGGGGAAACCGCGGGCGTTTTGTTTCCCTTTGGGGAGTCCGACCGCCGTCCGCCGCGCGGAAGGAAGGGCTTTTTCCGTTCCCTCCGGGGGAGGCTTATATTAAAGCCTCAAGCGGGAAAGATGACCGGGAAGTTTCGCCGCGTGGCCGTCAGCGTCGAGCACCTCTTTGTGGAAATTGAGGGAAGGCTAGTTTTGGAGGACATAAACCTCAAGGTCTACGAGGGGGAAATCGTTGCCGTCGTGGGTCCCAACGGCGGCGGGAAGACGACCTTCCTGAAAACCCTGCTGGGTTTGATAAAACCGACGAGGGGGAAGGTGGAGGTGTTTTCCCTGCCGCCGGAGGAGGCCGTCAAAAGGCACCTGGTCGGGTACCTTCCCCAACGGCTCAACTTTCAGAGAAACAGCTGTCTTTCGGCCCTCGATGTGGTTTTGTTGGGAATGTGGTTTCTGAAACTCCCCAAGGAGGAGAAGGTAAGGAGGGCCCTCCGCGCGATGGAGGTTTTGGGCGTTGCCCACCTGCGGGACCGCCGCTTTTCCGACCTTTCGGGGGGTCAGCGTCAGAGGGTAAACCTCGCGAGGGTGGTCGCCGCCGAACCGAAACTCCTCCTCTTGGACGAGCCGACCACCGGCATAGACTTCGGCGGCCAACAAACCTTTTACGAAACCATTAGAAAACTGCGCGACGAAAAGGGTTTTACGGTAATAATGGTCACCCACGACGTCGGCGTGGTTTGGAAGTTCGTCGACAAGGCGGTTTGCATCAACCGCCGCCTCTACTACCACGGCGAACCGCAGGCGATTTTAAGGCCCGAAATCTTGGAAAAAATTTACGGCGCCGAGGTTATACCCCTCTTTCACAAACACCACTGAGGAGAAAAAAAAAGAAAGGAAACCGAAAAGAAAGGTTAGAACTCAATCCAGAGCAGAACCCTGTTTTCGGGAACGAAGAGGTTGTCGTCCGTAAAGAGGGCTATCAGATTTTCGACCGCGTTTTGGACCTCTTCGGGAGTGTCGACTTCACCCTCGTCTACCCGCGAAGAGAGGTAGGCGACGATGCAGCACTTGGGTGCGTTGACGGCCTCCTCGCTACCGCAGGTTTCCTCGGTGTTTTGGCAATCGAGGAGCTCTTCGGCTTTGGCGAGGGCGGTCTCGAGGACCTCGGTAAGGGCATCAAGACCCTCTTCGGTTTGGGCTTTGGGGTGTTCGGACAGATACCTGACCACCGCCAAGGTTTCAACGAAGGGTTCGCGCGCGTCAACGGCTTCTATCTCTTCTTTAACCTCTTGTACGACCTTGTTCCACTGTTCGTCGGTGAGGGCGTTGACGAGGTCCGTAAGGGCTTCGTCGTAGACGGTTATGGGTTCGTCGCTAAGGGCTGCCTCAACGAGGTCGGCGGCCACCGCTTTAATAACCTCGTAAACGCTTTCGGGCTCGGCCGCTTTGACTTTCTCTTTCAAAACTTCTTCAAGCTGTTTGGCCAGCTCTTCGCTTTGGCTTCCGAGAACGAGCTCTTCGGTCTCCTCAATCAGCTTGGCCACGGTTTCGGGAGCGGTCTCTTCAAAGTCGGTGGCGTTCAGCGTTTCCAAGGCGGCCTTGGCAACGTTTTCGAGGTCGACGGCCTTTTTAACCTCGTTTATCAACTGCTGGTCGCCGAGCTCTTTGGCCTTCTTCCAGGCGAGGTATTCGTCCAAGGCGTCGCGTCCCTCGTCGGTTATTACGGTTTTAACGAATTCCTCGGTAACCCGTTCGTAGGTCTCCCTCAGTTTTTCGGCCAGCTCGGCGAGGGCCTCGGAGGCGTTTTCCTCGGTGAGGGTGAATTCCTCCTTGAGGCGTTTAACCTCTTTGCTCCAATCCTTGTCGGGGTAGGTCAGGTAGAGGTTTTCCAACACGGTTTTTACCAAGTTTTCGAGCTCCTGCGCGGGGACCAGAAGGTTTCCGTTTTCGTCGGTCAGGAAGTTTTCCTCAATCAGGGTTTGGAGGTATTCGACCTGTTCCAGGGTCCTTTTGAGGGCCTCGCTGTCCTCGTATTCGGCGGGCGGCGTTTCGTAACAAGCGTACTCAATCAGCTCGGGAATTATGCGACCTTCGAGAAGCGAACCGATTTTGAGGTAGAAGTCAAACGAGGTTTCCACCGAAACGAAGTTCTTGGGTTGGTCGAGGACGGGTTTTTTGAAAGAGCCGCACGCGTCGTCGCAGTTGGGGGTGGTGTCAACGCCGCAGACCGGTTGGGGCGGAACCGTATCGTAAACGGGTTCGGTTTCGCCGCCGTAAATGGCAAC
>JAADCT010000054.1 GCA_013154305.1 Aquificota bacterium | reverse complement strand
TTTTGCCCATCCAGTAGGCGCCCGCTATGTGGGAGAGCTTAAACTCGCCCGCCTTTCCGGTGGAGGGTAGGTGCGGTCCCCTGCAGAGGTCCACAAAGTCACCCTGTTTGTATACGGTTATCGGCTCCCCTTCAGGAATTCGGTCGATTATTTGGAGCTTATACTTTTCGCCCAGCTCCTCAAAGAGCTTTTTCGCCTCCTCTCTGGAAAGCTCAATTCTTTCGATGGGAAGGTCGCGCTTAACGATTTCGCGCATCTTCTCCTCAATCTTTGGAAGGTCCTCCTCTTTAAGGTGAACGCCCTCGACCTCAACGTCGTAGAAAAACCCGTTTTCGGTGGTGGGACCTATTCCGAGGTGAACGTTTTTCCTTCCGTAGATTTCGCTCAGGGCTTGGGCCAAAACGTGGGCCATCGTGTGGCGCATAATTTCAAGCCCCTCTTTGGAACCCTTGTAGATGGGTTTAATCTCGGCGGAAAATTGGAGGGGGGTGTGGACGTCGAAGATGCCGCTTTCGAGGGCCTTGCTATCTTGAAGCAGTTCCTCTTGTCGGTCGGAAGTTTTTACCTCCCCGAGGGGTTTTATCAGCGCTCCGATGGCACCCTTGACGCCGAGCTCCTCAAGTATTTTTCCAACCTTCGTTCCCTTGGGAAATTCGTACTCTTTATCCTTAAAGAGGACTTTTATCCTTTCGAACATAAGGAGTTGATTTTAAACTCCGGCGGAAGGCCCCCTTTCGGGGGATAGTATGGTTCTTGATGTCCTCCGAAAGGGGTATGTCTCTGGTTTCGGCCCTCTTCGTAATGCTGGCGGCTAGCTTGGCCATCGCCCTCATCGGATACCTGATGTTCGGTTCGCTGAAGGTTTCGAGGGAGATGAAACTCTTTAAGAGCACCAAGGAGGCGGCCGAAAGCGTCGCCCACTCGGTAATCGGTACTATAGAGAGCGGAAACCTGTCTTGCCCTTCGGTGGGTTGTTCGCCCGACGCAACGCCCTGTCCCATAGACCTGCCGCCGGCGGTGGAGCGGGCGCTTGAGGCCTCCAACATGACGGCCACCGCCTACCTGCTCCGCCGTTGCGAAACGCCTCAGGGAACCCTCTACACCGTAGAGGTGAACGCCACGGCCGAAAGCACCGGCACCAAAACGGTCATCTACTTCATCTATCAAAATTAGAAAGTTCGACGGGTCGGTAAGATTACTAATTTCTTTAGTTGGCCCTAAATCCGAAACAGACTAAAGGAGGGAAAAAATGGCGGTTAAAGAGGTTAAGGACATAATGCCCGACGGGCTGGCGGTAAACGCCATAGAAGGCTGGCACGTCGTAAGGCTCGACAAAAGGTCGCTGGTGGAATTCGGCGAGGAAAAGGAACTGTGGAAAACCCTGCGACTGTTGGAGGAACCCACCTTTTTGCGGCAAACGGTGGGCTACATCGGAGCCTTCAACAACCAATTTTTGGTCTCCAGAATAGACCCCGAAACGGGTAAAACCGACCAAACCACCGTTGAGTTCCCCGTAAGGGACGTCGACACCGACCTCAAGCACTTTTACATTACCACCACCGACAAAATCTACAAGTGCGAGGAAAACCGCTTCTTCCCCAAGGAGGACTACGAGCTCAAACTCGTCGAGAGCATGGACAAGGGCTTTAAAAGCATCTCCGTCTCGCCCGGCAACATCTTTTTGGTCAGCCAAAACAAAATTTACAAGCTCAACAAACACGGCGGTATCCTCAAGGAGGTCGACCTGCCGGAGGCCATGCTCGTTCGCTCCGACGCCGAGAGCGTTTTCGTAATTACCGACGACAACCGCTTTTTGGTAATGACTCCCGACCTCGAGGTTCAGGCCCACAACACCTTCGAGGGTGCGGTTAAGAAGTTCGACGTTGGACCGTTTTTCGCCTACCTGCTTACCGACAAGCACTTTTACGTTTTCAGTAAGGTAACGGCCGAAAGGGTGGCCCACGTTGAGGACGCCGACCACTACACCACCTTCGGCGTAGGTTTGAACCACCTTTACTTCTTTAACACCAAAGAGCGGGCCGTAGAGGCGGTCCACAAGCGCGACCTCCTCGAGGCGGGAATGGGCGAAATTCCCCTCGAGGTCCTCATGGAATACATGCTCGCCGCCCTGATGATGATAGAGAAGATAACCGGTAAAAAGGCCTTCATTCACGTAAAGGAGGGCTACTTCCACATCCACGTCGGCGACAAAACGATAGACTTTGAGGAGTTTATAGCCCACCTGTCGAAGGTCTTTCCCGAAACCTACTACTTTTTCTACAACAAGGGTTACACCCGCTACCTTTTGACCTTCGGCAGGGAGTGCAACATCCTCGGTTCCACCCCCGAAAAGGGCAGGCTGGAAATCGACGTTACCCAATACGGGGACGTTCTCGAAAGGAACTACTTCGTAAAGCAGAACAAAGAGCTCCTTCTCGAAACGGTTGAGGAAATAATAAAGAAGGCCTCCTAGTCGAGGCCCCTCCTCAAAACGCTTATCTCGTTCAGGTACTCCTTTAGCTCCTCCGCCCTCTCCTCCTTTATCAGTTTTTCGAGGCGTTCGAGGGAGTTTTTAAAACTCTCTATGGACTTAAGGAGGTTGTCCTTGTTTTCGAGGAAAATGTCCCTCCACATGGTGGGGTCGGAGGCCGCTATCCTCGTAAAGTCCTTAAAACCCGCCCCCGGATACTTAAAAAGGTCGACCTCCCCCGAAAGGGCCCTCAGGGTGTCGACGAGGGCAAAGGCAACCGCGTGGGGAAGGTGGGAAACGACGCCGAAAACGAAGTCGTGAAGCTCGGGGCTCATAAACTCGACCTTCGAACCGAGAAAGGTCCAAAGGTTTTTGACCCTTTCGAGGTGAAAGGGGTCGGTCCTCTCGGTGGGGGTAATAATCAGCTTTTTGCCCTCGTAGAGGTCGGCGCGGGCGTGCTCGACGCCGCTCTTTTCGGTTCCCGCTATCGGATGGGCCCCCACGAAGCGCGGACCCAAAACCTCCTCCAGGCGGTAAACGAGCCGTTTGGTGCTCCCCAGGTCGGAGACGGTGGCCTCCTTTTTCAACCTCCCCTTTAGATTACGGGCTATCGCCTCGAAGGTCCTAACCGGTGAGGCCAAAATTACGAAGTCGACGTCCTTCCAAGGGACCGAATCGTAGTCGGTCCAACCCCCGTCGACGACCCCGAGCTTCTTTCCCCTTTCGACGGCCTCCGGATTGACGTCGAGACCGAAAACGGGTCCGCTAAAACCCCTCTTTTTGAGGGCCTTGGCCAAGGACCCCCCCATAAACCCCAGTCCAACTATCAAAATCCCTTCGGCGCTAAAGCCGTCCATTAAGACGGGAAAATTTTAAAGCCCGCCTTCGGCGGGAGG
>JAADCT010000035.1 GCA_013154305.1 Aquificota bacterium | reverse complement strand
TATTGGGGGGCGATGAACGCCGCCGCCAACTACGCCTTTGCCAACCGGCAAATTTTGGGCTGGATTTCGACGTCGGCGGTCGCCAAGGCCCTCGGCCTGACGATTGAAGAGGTGGGCTATCGGGTCGTTTACGACCACGCCCACAACATAGGAAAGCTGGAGGCCCACAGGGTGGGCGGTAAGGAAAAAACCGTCCTCGTCCACCGAAAGGGCGCAACCAGGGCCTTCCCCCCCGGCCATCCGGAGGTGCCGCCGGCTTACCGCGAATACGGCCAGCCGGTAATTATTCCCGGCGACATGGGAAGGTACTCCTACCTCCTGGTGGGCCAGCCGGCGTCGATGGAAAAGAGTTACGGAACCACGTGCCACGGCGCCGGCAGGGTTCTGTCGCGCGCCAAGGCCAAGAAGCTCGTGAGGGCGGCCGGCGGCGTCGAAAAGTACGTAAGGGAGAGGGGCCTAAAGGTGGTCGCCCGCGGCAAGGGCACGATAATGGAGGAAATCCCGGAGGCTTACAAGGACGTTTCGGAGGTCGTCAAGGTCGTGGCCGGCCTCGGCATCGCCAAACCGATTTTGAGACTAAAACCCCTGGGAACCTTAAAGGGTTAAAAAGCTCCCCTTTTTGGGTTTCTCAAACTCCATTCCTACGGGGGTTTTTCCGGAGGCCTCCGTAAAACTTCGAAAGGACGGGAAAGGGTTTTCCTTCTAAGTTTTTGAGTTTTATGAAACCTTGCGCGGTTTACACCTTCGGCGTCGACGGGCTTACGGGAACGGTTTTGACCGAAACCGAAAGGGTTTTGAGGGAAAAGTTCAACCTGAGGTTGGAATACGGCGGGGACCTCAGGCCGCCGCTGATGGGGGCCAGGGACGGACAGCTTCTGGCCGACGCCCTTTTGTACCACCTGGTGAAGGTAAAACCGCCGCAGGCGGTCGCCGCCCTGGGACTGACTCCCCACGACCTTTACTCAAACGGGCTGAACTTCGTTTTCGGGCTGGCGTCGCCGCTCCACGGGGCGGCGGTGGTGTCCTACGCCCGGCTGGTCGACCCCGACGGGGACCTCTTTCGCTCCCGCGTCCGTAAGGAGGTTACCCACGAAATGGGTCACGTTTTCGGACTGGAGCACTGCCCTACTCCCGGGTGCGTGATGAACTTTTCCAACTCCCTTTACGAGGTCGACCTAAAGGGCGAGGACTTTTGTCCCTCCTGCAGGAAAAAGTTGGAAAAGAGGCTGAAGGAGTTAGGAATTGTTTGAGTTCCCCGCGCGGGTTTTGGCCAGGACCTCACCGGCGAGGTTTTTCAGATTGTTTTTCAAAACCTCGTTAAAGTGGTGGTCGTAAAACTCCATGGCCGCCCTTACGGCGTTTCTTATGGCCTTGGCGTTGGCCCTCCCGTGGGTGATTATTACCGGCGCCTTGGCCCCCAGGAGGGGTATGCCGCCGTATTCGGCAAAGTCGGCCTTTTGCTTGAGCGCCCTGAAGGCCTTTCGCATGAAAAAGGCCCCGACCTTTGCCCAAAAGCTCTTTTTCACCTCCTCCTTAATCATGTTTATGACGGCAAAGCCGAGGGCCTCGGAGGCCTTCAGGACCACGTTGCCGACGAAACCGTCGCAAACGATGACGTCGAAGGTGCCGGCGAAAATGTCCCGACCCTCCGCGTTCCCCAAAAAGTTCAGTTTGGTCTCCTTGAGGAGGGGATAGGTTTCCTTCACCAGTTCGTTGCCCTTTCCCTCCTCCTCGCCGATGGAGAGGATGCCCACGCGCGGGTTTTTAATGCCCAAAATCTCCTCCGCGTAGGTGTGGCCGATTACGGCAAACTGGACCAGGTGGCGGGGTTTTACGTCGACGTTGGCCCCCACGTCGAGGAGAACCGTCTTTCCCCGCGGGTTGGGAAAGGCCACGCCGATTGAGGGCCTCTCCAGCTCCTCGATGGCGCCGATTACGAACTTGCCAACCGTCAAAACCGCGCCGGTGTTTCCGGCCGAAACCAGCGCGTCGGCCGCCCCCTCGCGAACGAGTTTCGCCGCCACGAAGAGGGAGGAATTCTTTTTCTTTAATACCCTAGAGGGGGCCTCCTGCATGCCGACCACGTCGGGGGCGTCGACGACCTCAAACCTGTCCCTGTAGGGTTCGGCCTCCTTCCCCAAAAGGGGTAAAACCTCCTCCTTCCTCCCGACGAAGTAGACGAAGAGGTTGGGAAACTCCTTGAGGGCCTGAAGTCCGCCCCTTACGATTTGGAGGGGGGCGTAGTCACCCCCCATGGCGTCGAGGGCCAAACGGAACATAAGTAATTAGATTTTTCCACGAGCCTACAATACCTATTCCTCTAATGGAAACCATCAAGGAGGGCGACCTCGTTCTGATACGCTTTAAGGACCGGCGGTACCTAAAGAGGGTCGAGTCGGACAAGAACTTCTCCTACAAAGGCGGGGTCCTCCACTACAAGGACCTCGTGGGAAAACCCTTCGGAATTACCGTCGGCGAGCTTCAAATCTTCAAACCCACCCTGGAGGAGATAATCCTCTACGGTATCCGCCGCGAGACCCAAATCGTTTACCCCAAGGACACCTTCTACGCGGCCCACAAACTCGACCTGAGGGAGGGAAAGAAGGTCCTCGAATTCGGAACCGGCAGCGGGGCCACCGCCCTCGTCTTTTCCTCCGCCGTGGGACCCTCCGGCAAGGTCTACACCTTCGAAAGGGAGGAGCGAATCTACCGGGTCGCCAAAAAAAACCTCGAAAGGTTTGCCCCCTACGACAACGTCGTTCTCTTCAACGAACCCTTTTCACCCGAAAGGGTCGGGGAGGTCGAGTTTGACGCCGCCTTCGTCGACGTTCGCGAACCCTGGCCCTTCGTCGAGGCCGTTTGGAGCGTTCTAAAGCCCTCGGCGCCGGTCGGCTTTTTACTGCCCACGGCCAACCAGGTTCAGGAACTTCTGAGGCACCTGAGGCCCTTTTTCGGCGACGTTGAGGTCGTCGAAATCCTGACGAGACCCTACAAGCCCAACCCCGACCGCTTCAGACCCGAGGACCAGATGGTGGCCCACACCGCTTACCTGCTCTTTGCCAAAAAGCTCTCCAAGTAGGGGCGAATCAGCTGAACCAAAACGGCCACCTTTTGGCGGTAGCGCTTGTCCTTTAGGAGGAAGCGGTGTTTCGGCCTCACGGTCAGGAGAACGCGGCCGGCGCGGACCGTAACCGCGTCGCGCCGCAGGGCGGTTTTACCCCGAAAGGGCGCAATTTCCACCTCCTCGGCCGCCAAAAAGTTGGCCAAAACCTTTGGAACCTCCTCCGTTCGCCGGGTCTCGGCCAGGCGGTTTACCACCGCCCGGACCTCCTCGTAGACCTGAAGCTCGGCACTCTTTAGAGCGTTTTCGCGCGAAAGCCGCTCGACCAGCGCCTTGAGGGAGCGGATGCTCTCCCTCTCCAACTTTACGAACCGGAGGAGGTTCCACTTGGTGGCCACCAACCCCATCGCCGTCAGGTAAACGAAGGAGACCAAAAAGTCGTCGAAGGGAAACCTCCCCAGCAGGCTCCAAACCAACAGGAGGACCGAACCGGCGGCGGTAAGGAGCGTAACCTCCCCCCAAAAGAGGACCGAGTAGAGGACCACCACCACCCCGAAGGGAACCACTCCGTAAAAGTTCACCGCCGCCGAGAGAAACAAAAGGGCCAAACCGTAGTCCAGGTAGCGGACCCACCTTGCCGAAAGAAAACCCTCACCCCTCAAAAAGAGCAGAAGGTTTAAAGTCGCATACGACAGGAGTAAAAAGGTCGTAAAGGACCTTTCGAAGGTAAAGGCGTTTTTAAAGAGGGCCACCGTTAGGAGCAAAAAGGCAAAGGCCGTTCTCGAACCGAGGTAGTAGAGGTTTACCGACTGCCTTTCGAGCAGAGGGGAGGCCATTGGTGCCCATTTATTTTCCCACAAAAGAAATCGTCGGCGGCGCGGCCGTTATCGGCTTAGGAAAACGGTTTGAAAGTTTTTTAACTTAAGGAAAAAGCCCGCTCCGCGGGAGAGGAAGGACCGAAAGGGGAAGGGAGACTACTTTACCAACGCCAGGTCGAAAACCTCGTCGACCTTTTTCACGAAGTGGAACTTCATCTTGTCGCGGACGAACTCCGGAAGGTCCTCCGTAACCTCCTTCTCGTTCTCCTTGGGAAGGATGACCTCGTAAATGCCGGCCCTCTTGGCGGCCAAAATCTTTTCCTTTATCCCCCCGACGGGCAAAACGTCGCCCGTTAAGGTAATCTCACCCGTCATGGCGACGTCGTTTCTGACCGGCGTTTCGGTAAAGACCGAAAGGAGGGCCGTGGCTATCGCAACGCCCGCCGAAGGTCCGTCCTTGGGAATGGCCGCCTCCGGAACGTGGATGTGCACGTCGCTCTTTTCAAAGAGGGAGGCGTCGACGCCGTAGCGCTCGGCGTTGGACCGAATGTAGGATAGGGCGGTCTTTGCGCTCTCTTTCATAACCTCGCCGAGCTTTCCGGTCAAAATCAGGTTACCCTTACCCGGCATCCGCAGGGCCTCGATGAACATAATCTCCCCGCCCAGCTCGGTCCACGCCAGCCCCGTAACGACGCCGACTTCCGGTTTCTCCTTCTTGGAGGGCAAAAAGCGCGGCGTTCCCAAAAGCTTGCGAACCAGCTCCGCCGTAACGACAAAGGGTGGCTTTTCGCCCTCGAGTTTTTTGACCGCCAGCTTGCGCAAAACGGCCGAAATTTGGCGCTGGAGGTTCCTAACGCCCGCCTCGTGGGTGTAGCGCCGAATTATCTCCAGCAGGGCCTCGTCGGTGAACCGGACCTCCTCCGGCTTAAAGCCGTGTTCGGGAACCAGTTTGGGAACGAGGTGGCGCTTGGCGATTTCGAGCTTTTCCTCCTCCGAGTAGCCCGAAAGGCGCAAAACCTCCATCCGGTCCAAAAGCGGCAGCGGAATGGTGTCGAGGCGGTTGGCCGTGCAGATGAAGATGACCTCCGAGAGGTCAAAGGGGAGGTTTATGTAGTGGTCGACGAAGTTTTTGTTCTGCTCCGGGTCGAGGACCTCCAGCAGTGCCGCCGCCGGGTCGCCCTGGAACGAGACGGCCATTTTGTCTATCTCGTCCAGCATCAGGACCGGGTTCTTGACGCCGGCGCGCTTTATCGCCTGCATAATTTTGCCCGGCATGGCGCCCACGTAAGTGCGGCGGTGGCCGCGGATTTCGGCCTCGTCGCGGACGCCGCCCAGCGAGATGCGGACGAACTTCCTTCCGAGCGACTTGGCTATCGACTTTCCGAGGGAGGTTTTACCGACGCCCGGCGGTCCCACGAAGAGCAAAATCGGACCCTTGGTCTTTCCCCGGGTAAGCTTTCGAACGGCCAGGTATTCGACTATGCGTTCCTTAATCTTTTCCAGGTCGTAGTGGTCGCGGTCGAGAATCTCGCGGGCCCTCTTTAGGTCGTAGCGGTCGCGCGTTTTCTTGTTCCAGGGCAGGTTCAAAACCCAGTCGAGCCAAGTCCTGAGAACGCCGGCCTCGGCGCTGTCGGGGTGAAGCTTCTCCAGCCGGTCTATCTCCTTTTCGATTTGCTCGCGGACCTCCTTGGGGAGCTTCAGGGCCTTGAGCTTCTTGCGGTATTCCTCGACCTCCGGGTTTTTACCGACGCCAAGCTCCTCCTGTATCGCCTTGAGCTGGTGGCGCAGGAAGTACTCTTTTTGTTCCTTTTCCATAGTCTTTCGGGCCTGCTCCCGTATCTTTTGCTGAATTTCGAGCAGGCCCACCTCGCGGTTGAGAAGCTCGTAAACGAGCCGCAGCCGCTCCCTCACGTCGGTCGTTTCCAGGAGCTTTAGGGCCTCCTCGGTTTTGAGGTCGAGGACCGAGGCCACCAGGTCGGTAAACTTGACCGGGTCCTCGAGGTTCTTTATCAGGTAGAGCATGTCGGGAATGACCTTCTTCCCGAGGGCAACGGCCTTTTCCAAAAGCTCCTTAATTTCCTGCATCAGGGCCCGGTCCTCGAGCGAGAGCTCCGGCCTTTTCTCCTTGTGGACCTTCACCTTGGCGGTTATGGTGTCGCCGAAGCGGTATTCCTCGGCCTCGCCGCGGGCAAGGCCTTGGACCAAAACCTTGAGGCGGTTGTCCTCGATGGTGGCTATGCGGAGCAAACGGGCAACCGTTCCGAACTTGGAAACGTCTTCGGGCCCGACCTCCTCCTTCTCCTTGTCGTATTGAACGGGCAGAAAGAGGAGGCGGTTTCCCTCCCACGCCCGCCTCACCGCCTCTATCGAAAAGGGCCGCCCGATAAAGAGGGGGGTAACGACGTTGGGAAAGACGACTAGGTCCCTCAGGGGAACGGTTTGAAGGACCAGCTCGTCGGGAAGCTGGGGAGGTGCTCCGAAAGGTTGCTCTACCATCAAAGAGTTAAATATAGGGACGGGCCCTCAAAAGCCCTTTTCGCGTACGCGGGGGTCGTTGAGGGCCAAAAGGAGGTCGGCAATCAGGTTTCCGACCACCAAAAGGAGCGTTCCGACAAAGAGCGAACCCATTACGAGGAAAACGTCCTTGGCCAGAACCGCTTCCAGCATCAGGCTCCCCAGGCCCGGCCAGCCGAGGACTATCTCCACCAGCGCGGCCCCCGAAACGAGCGACGCTATCTCAAACCCCAAAAGGGTAATAAAGGGGTTTAGCATGTTCCTCAAAAGGTGTTTGAGCTTTACCCTGAAGGGGGCGCCCTTGGCCTCCAGGTAGACCATCAGGGGCGAGTTTAGGACCTCGAGGGCCGAGCTCCTTACCAGCCTCAAAAGCCCGGCCAGCCCCCCGAGGCCCAAAACGAGAACCGGAAGGGCCAGGTGGTGGAGGTAGTCCAAAACCCTTTCCGGCGTCGAAAGGTCGGCGTAATTCGGCGAGTGGGTTCCCCCGACGGGAAAGAGGCCGGTCTTTACCGCGAAAAAGACGGCCAAAAAGGCCAGGAAAAAGGAGGGAACCGACATAAACAGGTAGGAAAAGGCCAAAAGGAGGCGGTCCAAAAGGGAGCCCCTTTTGAGGGCGGCCAGGATGCCCAGCGGGAAGGCCAAAAGCCACGCAAAGAGGGCCGCGCCCGCCGTCAGGGCGAGGGTGTTGGGAAGTCTCTCCCAAAGGAGCTGGGAAACGGGCGCGTGGTACTGGAGCGAGTAGCCGAAGTCAAAGCGCAGCGCGTTCCAAAACCACTTGAAGAACTGAACGAGGGCGTTTTCGTTGAGGCCGTAGGCCTCCTCGAGGCGCCGCAGCGTCTCGGGCGATACGGCGGGGTTGAGCTTCAGCTGGTCGAGAACGCTGCCGGGCGAAAGCTTAATAATCAAAAAGCTCAGGAGCGAGACGCCAAAGAGCACGAAAAAGCCCTGAAGCAGGCGCCGCAGCAAAAAGTAAACCATCTATTCCTTAAAAGGTATGGAAATCCAGAGTTCGGCCATCTTACCGTCGGCCGACTCCTTCATCTCCACCTCGATGCTCCTTATGTCGAACTGCTCGTATTGGGAAAAGACCTTTATCAGGTCCTCTTTGAGCCTTTCGGCGAAGTTGGGGGGAAGCTTTTTGCGGTCGTAGCCCAAAACGACCATAAGGCGCTCCTTGGCCTCCTTGGCGCTGCCGCCCCGCCTGCGGAAAAAGAAGTCGAAAATGCCCATTTTTTCACCCTCCCCTTAGCCGAAGAGAAAGCCCAAAAGGCCCTTCCTTTGGCCGTAGAACTTGAGCGGAACCTGCTCGCCGGTTATGCGGCGGGCGATGTCCATAAAGGCCTTGGCCGAGTCGTACTTCTCTTCGAGAACTATGGGAACCCCGCGGTTGGTAAAGTCGACCAGTTTGTCCTCGTAAGGGACCACCCCTATTACGGGCGTTTTGAGGAGCTCCTCGATGTCCTCGACCGACATCATTTCCCCCTTCTTGACCTTCTTCCAGTCGATGCGGTTGATGATGAGGTGGATTTCCTCCTTGCCCATGTTTTCGAGGAGGCCTATGACGCGGTCGGCGTCGCGGACGGAGGCCACCTCCGGGTTTACGACGACTAGGGCGGCGTCGGCCGGGGCGGCGGCGTTTTTAAAGCCCTGCTCTATGCCGGCGGGCGAGTCTATCAGTATGTAGTCAAAGTCGTAGTTCTCCTTCAGGTTTTTGACTAGCTCGACCATCTGCTCCTCGCTTATGGCGTCCTTGTTCTTGGTCTGGTTGGCCGCCAAAAGGTACAGCGGCAATCCCCTCTTGTCGCGGATGAAGGCCTTTTCGGGCGTCGTGCGGCCCTCGACCACGTCGAGTATGTCGTAGACGATGCGGTTTTCGAGACCCAAAAGCATGTCGAGGTTCCTGAGGCCTATGTCGGCGTCGATGGCCAAAACCTTTTTGCCCAGCTTGGCCAAGGCGGTGGCAACGTTGGCCGTGGTCGTCGACTTTCCGACGCCTCCCTTGCCCGAGGTAACGACGAAAACTTTGGCGGGCATTACAACCTCCTTTCGAAGAAGACAATTGTAAATTAGTTAAAGAGTTTGAAATCCCGCGGCCCTTAGGCCGCGGGCCCTTTCCGAAAGGGGTTAAAGGTTTTTGAGGACCTCCTCGACCGTCGGGTGGGCGAAGACGAGCCCTTTGAGGCGTCCGAGGTTTTCGGCCTCGAGCAGGAGGTGAAGGAGCGAGTCGGTGCTCTTTCGGCTCAAAACCACCGCACCCAAAATCCTTCCCTCGGGGGAGGCGTAGACCTTGACGAGGCCCTCTTCGCCCTCGGCCAGGGCGCGGGCTACGGAGCGGAAGTTAAGGAGCTTTACCTCGAAGGGGACCTTTTCCCTCCTCAGGTCGGTCTCGGTCTTTCCGAACCTTCCCAGTTCGTAGTAGGAGTAGACCACCGAGGGGAGGCGGTCGTAGTCGAGTTCCTCGAAGCGGTTTTCGAAGGCGTTTCGGACCGCCAGTCGGGCTTCCCCCTCGGCCGCGTGGGCCAGGGCGGGCGTCGGCAAAACGTCGCCGGCGGCGAATATCGTCTCCACCGAAGTGCGGTAGCCCTTTTTGGTCTTTACGAAACCCTTGGGGTCTAGCTCGACGCCGACCTCCTCCAGTCCGAGGTCCGAGGTGTTGGGCCTCCTTCCGACGGTCAGGAGAACGGCGTCGACCTCCAAAACGGTTCCGTCCGAAAGGAGGACCCTTCTGCGCGCGGCGTCGACTTCGGCGACCGACCGGCCGGTGAAAACCTTTACCCCGAGGCCCTTGAGGGCCCTCTCGAGCCTGCGGACCGCATCGGGAGGAAAGCCCGCCGTCGGCAAAAGACCCTTTTCCAGTTCGACGAGGTAGACCTCCTCGGCGCCGTAGAGCTTTAGCGAGTAGGCAAACTCGACGCCCGAAACGCCCCCTCCCACTATCAAAAGCCGGCGGGGAAGTTCGGTAAGGTCCCAAAGGGAGTCGGTGTCGAGGACGAACCTTCCGTCACTAACGAGACCGGGCAGGGCCGACGGCGACGAGCCCGTCGCAACGAGTAAAAATCGGAAAGAAACCCTTTTGCCCCCGACCTCCAGGAGGTTTGGACCCAAAACCCTCACCTGCGGGGAAAAGAGGAGTTTTACCCCCTTGGCCTTAAAAAACTTTAAAAGACCCTCCCTTATCGGGGTTATTACGCTGCGCCGGACCGAATCGACGGCCCCGGCGAAGGAAGTTTCGCCTAAAGAGGCCGAAAGGCCGTAAAAGGAGGCCCTTTTCACCTCCTCCGAAAGGAGGGCGCCCTTTCGGAGAAACTTGGCGGGAACGCAGCCGCGGTTTAGGCAGGTTCCGCCAACGGCCTCGGGCGAGCGGTCGACGCACAAAATCCTTTTGGTGTAGCGGAGGGCCTCCTTCACCGCCTCGGTTCCGGCGCTTCCGCAGCCCAGCACCACCAGGTCAAACTCCATCAAGACCCTCTATGGTAAACGGGTCCAAATTCTTAACCTTTGATGGTCAAAAAACTTTTTCCCCTCCTGCCGGTCCTCGTCCTTGCCCTCGACCTGTCGGAGGTCCCCTCCCTCTTTCCCGACCCGAAGGTGGACTTTTTCCTCCGACCCGGCGCTTCCTACCTCGTCGGACCCGAGGGAAGGCTGCGGCTCGAGCGCTACCGCGTTAGGCCCGTGGGCGAAAACCTTTACCGCCTCGAGATGGAGTTCAGAGGCGGCGGCGAGGTTCGGGAACAAAAACTCTTCGGCGTCCTCGAGGTGGAACTCCGGAGGCCGGAGGTCCGAAAGGAGGTGTCGCTCGAACTTTGGTACCGCGGAGGCCGACTGATGTTCTTCAAGACCCCCGACGGGACGGTCGCAAGGGACACCTTTCCCCGGTGCGTTTTTAAGGAAACCCCGCAGGGAAAAACCTGGACTTTCGTTCCCAAACGCTGGAGCCTATCCCTCGGCCCCTACAGGCTGGAGCTGGAGGTCGAATTTACCGACTGCGGATTTTAAAAAGGGGAAAAAGCCCGCGGCCTAAGGGCCGCGGGGAGGTTTTTAAAGGATTAGAGGGACTTGCAGCAGAACCACCAGTCGAAGCACTCGATTTCGCCCCTTTCGGCGGCCTCGAGGCGCTTTCTGGCCGTTTCGACGTCGGCGGCGGGGGGAATAATCACCTTGTTACCGATGAGGGAGTTGGGCCTCCACTCGACCATGTCGACGCCCCAGTTGGCGGGCATGGCCACGCCGTTTGCCTGCGAAACGTTTAGGGCCTTAACGTACCTCAGAATTTCGTCGATGTTACGGCCGACGTCGTAGGGATAGGTGATGATGGCCTGGACGATGCCGTTTTTGTCGACGACGTAGACGCTCCTTACGGTTTTGGTCTTGCCCTCGGGAATCATGTCGAGGGCGCGGGCCACCTCACCGGTGTCGTCGGCGATGATGGGGAACTGAATCTCAACGCCGAGCTTTTCCCTAATCCAGTCCATCCACTTGATGTGGGAAAAGACCTGGTCCACCGACAGACCGATTAGTTCAAAGCCCTCTTTCCTGAATTCCTCCTGGCGCCTTTGAAACTCGACGAACTCGGTGGTGCACACGGGGGTAAAGTCCGCCGGGTGGGAAAAGAGGATAAAGCCCTTTCCTTGACCGGTAAAGTGGTCGGGGAGCTTAATCCTTCCGTGGGTGGTAACCACTTCCATTTCGGGAAACTTTTGCAGCAGCAGGCTCATCGCCCTACCTCCTTGTTGCAAATTTTTTTCACCAACCTTAATATATTGCGCCGTTTTAACTTGTCAATAGGAGTTATCTCACATTTTAGCGAACGCCAACGCCCTTCTTGTCCGCGGTCAAGGAAAGGGGGCGGCGCCGAGCTTTAACTTTACCTTACCGTGAAGGTAGAGGACTTCGAAAAGGAGCTAAGGACCCTAATAAGGATGTTTCCCGTCTACTGCGCCGACAAGCACTCGGGGCAGGAGACGAGGAGCTATTCGGTAACTTACAAGGGCAGGGAGTTCGTCTTCGAGGTGGCCCTTTGCCCCGAATGCCACGCCCTCTTTGCCTACGCCGTCGAGCGGCTGACCGAGTGTCCCCACGACCCCAAACCCCGCTGCCGCAAGTGTCCCGACCCCTGCTACGAGCGGGAAAAGTACAAACAAATGGCCCGAATAATGAGCTACGCCGGCATGAAGCTTGGCCTGACGAAGGTAAAGAGGAGGCTAAAGGGCATCCTCGGCCTGGAGTAGCCCTCACTTTTCCCACCTTTCGGAAACGGCCGTTTCCACCTCGACGGGAACCTTCTTGAGAACGAGGCTCCCGGCAAACTCCATGCTCTCTTTGAGCAGTTCGGCCACCTCCCCCGCTTTTTCGGCGGGAACCTCGCAGACAATCTCGTCGTGGACCAGATTTACCAACCGGGCCTCCAGACCCTGGACCTCGCACTGATAGCCGAAAATGTCGACGGCGAGCTTTAAAATGTCGGCACCCGTTCCCTGAATGGGATAGTTGGCCGCGTCTTGAAACGTCTCGGCCACGAAGCGGCGGCCCAAAAGCGTTTCGCCCTCGACGCGGCCCTTGTCGCGCAGCGTTTCGCGCAGGCTTTTGTGCCACTCGTAAAAGCGCGGAAAGGCCCTGAAGAACTTTTTAATCAGCTCCTTTGCCTCCTCGAGCGAAACGTCGACGCCGTAACCGAACTTGGCGTATTCCATCAAACCCCTCGGCGATATACCGTAAATGAGACCGTAGTTCATCGCCTTGGCCAGCTGCCTCTCCTCCTTGGTAACCTCGTCCTTTTGCTTTCCCAAAACGAGGGAGGCGGTCAAAACGTGCATGTCCTCGCCCCTCCTAAAGGCCTCTATCATCCGCTCCTCGTTTACGAACTCGGCCGCTATCCGCAGCTCGATTTGGGAAAAGTCGGCGATGACCAGCAGGCGGCCCTCGGGCGCCTTAAAGATTTTCCTAAGGTCGCGGGGAATGTTTTGGACGTTGGGCTCACTGGAGGACATCCGACCCGTTTTGGCGCCGATTTGCTTAAATTCGGGATAGACGCGGCCGTCCTCCTTGACGTAGCCCGCCAGTTCGCGAATCTTGTCGTAGGTTTTCTTCATCTTGCGGATTTTGACGATTTCGGCAACGGCGGGAACCTCCAGGTACTCCGAAAGCGCCTTGTCGTCGGTCGAAACGTTCCCCTTTTTGGTCGAGGGTAGGGAGAGACCGAGCCTTTTGGTCAGAAACTGGGCCACCTGTTTAGAGGAAAAGACGTCGATTTTCCCGTACCGGGTGATGAAGTCGATTTGCGCCTTTTGGAGTTTGAGCTTGAGCTCCTTCAGGAGTTTTTTCAAAACCTCAACGTCGAGGGCAAAGCCGTGGGCCTCGAGTTTGGCCACGTGCTTTACCGCCGCCATCTCAACAATCGCAACCGGGTTTTCGAGACCGAAAATCTCGGCCACCTGAGTTTTCAAAAGTTCGGGCCTTCTTTGGGAGGTGGCGGCGTTCAGCTCCTTAAGCAGGATGGGAAAGAGGCGCCGCAGAATTTCGACGTCCTTGGCCGCGTATTCGATTTGTTGGCGCGAGAGGACCGAGGCCCCCCAGTTGGAAGTTTGCTCCGTCTTGTCCAGGTATTCGCCCAAGTACTTTTCGACCACCGCCTGGAGGCTGTTTCTCTCGTTTCCCAAAAGGAGGGAGGCTATGTAGGTGTCGAAGGTGGTCAGCGGCTGCATTCCGAAGTGGTAGTAAAGGTGTTTTACGTCAAAGCGCAGGTTGTGCCCGACCCAGGCCTTTTTGTTCAAAACCTCCTTCAGCCTTTGGGCGCAGGAGGGGCACTCGAAGAGGTCGACGACGAAAGTCTCCTCGTCGTCGCCCAGCTGCAGCAACCGAACTTTACTCTTTCTAAAGTCTTCGGAGGCGGTGGTTTCGATGTCGAGGTAGACGAACCGCGCCCTTTCCAACCTTTTTAGAACTTCCCCGAGGGTCCCCTCTTCGGTCACGTAGGTAAAACCCATCCCCAAACGGAAATTAAAAACTTAAGGCCGGCAAAAGGTGAAGCCGAACTTCAGGCGACCAACGAGAGGACCCTTTTGGCAATCGCCTCCGGCGTCAGGCCCAACTTTTCCCTCAGGACCTTTTGGGGACCGTGTTCGATAAAGCGGTCGGGAAGTCCTATCCGAACGACGGAAACCTCCTTCGAGAGTCCGGCGTCGGAAAGCTCCTCCAAAACTGCCGAACCGAATCCCCCTTTGAGGGCGTTTTCCTCAACGGTTATCAGAAACTCCTTTTTGAGGGCGAGGGTTTTTAAAAGCTCCGAATCGAGGGGTTTGACGAAGCGGGCGTTTACGACCGTCGGCGCCTCGCCCAGCTCCCTTTCGACCAGGCGGGCCGCCTCCAGACACCACGAGACCGCAACGCCGACGCCCAAAAGGGCCACCGGGAGGCTTCCCCTCCGCAGGACCTCCCAAGAGCCCACCTCTATTTCCTCGAAGCCCTCGGGGGGACGGCCGCTCAGGCTCTCGACGACCGCCCCGCGCGGATACCTTATCGCAAAGGGTCCGCCCTCCCACTTCAGGGCCGTGTAGAGGAGGTTCCTCAGCTCGACCTCGTCCTTGGGGGCGGCCACTACCGCGCCGGGAACGACCCTCAGGTAAGAGAGGTCGAAGGCCCCGTGGTGGGTCGGTCCGTCCTCGCCCACCAAGCCGGCGCGGTCGACGGCCAAAACCACCGGAAGCTTTTGGAGGGCTATGTCGTGGATTATCTGGTCGTAGGCCCGCTGCATAAAGGTCGAGTAGTAGGCCAAGACGGGCCTGAGGCCTTGGGTGGCCAGGCCGGCCGCGAAGGTGGCCGCGTGCTGCTCCGCAATCCCCACGTCGAAAAAGCGGTCGGGAAAGCGCTCGGCAAATTCGGCCAGACCCGAGCCCTCCTTCATGGCCGGCGTTATCGCCACTATCCTCTCGTCGCGCTCGGCCAGTTCCACCAGGGCTTCGCCGAAGGCCTTGGACCAGCTTTTGGTCCCCTTTTTGAGGCTCTCGCCCGTTTCCACCTTGTAGGGTCCGACGCCGTGCCACTTTACCGGGTTTTCCTCGGCCGGCCGGTAGCCCTTCCCCTTGACGGTCCTAACGTGAAGCAGGACCGGACCCTCGATGTGTTTGGTGTTTTCCAGCGTTTGGACCAAAAGGGGGAGGTCGTGGCCGTCGATGACGCCTATGTAGTTAAACCCCAACTCCTCGAAAAGGATGCCCGGCGAGATGAGACCCTTCATAAATTCCTCGAGGAGCTTCATCAGCCGCAGGCCCGGCTTGAAGTTGTTTTCCAAAAGCCGTTTGATTTTTTGCCTCAGCTCCTGGACGACCTTACCGCTGTAGACCTTGTTCAGGTAGTTGGACACGGCGCCCACGTTGGGTGAAATCGACATCTCGTTGTCGTTGAGGATTACCAGAAAGCGGTCGGGCCTGAGCTGTCCGGCGTTGTTGAGGCCCTCCCAAGCCTCGCCGCCCGTCAGGGCCCCGTCGCCTATAACCGCCACCACGAAGTCCTTTTGTCTACCGGTCAGGTCCTTTCCCTTTCGGATGCCGAGGGCCGCCGATATGGAGGTGGAGCTGTGGCCCACCGTAAAGGCGTCGTAGGGGCTTTCCCCCCTCTTTACGAAACCGGAAATTCCCCCGTATTGGCGCAGGGTTTGGAAGGCCTCCTTCCGGTCGGTCAGTATCTTCCAGGCGTAGGCCTGGTGGCCCACGTCCCAAACGACGGCGTCGTCGGGGGGATTAAAGACCCTCAGGAGGGCTATGGTCAGTTCGACCGTTCCCAAGGAGGGTCCAACGTGGCCGCCCGTTTTGGCCGTTACGCGGATTATGTAGTCGCGAACCTCCTCGGCCAGTTTCTTAAGCTTTTCGTAGTCCCACCTCTTTAGGTCCTCGGGCGACCTGTATTCCTTTAAAAGCTCGTACCTCTCGAGCAAGGGCAACACCTCCAAAATAGAAAAAGTGTCGCCGAGGAGGGGACCGCCGACCAGAAATTTCTTCCGCCGAACGGAAGCGCTCCTTTTTCCCGACGGGGAAAGGTTTTTTAAGACCGACGGAGGGAAAGGTAAGGTTTTTAACTCAGGATGGTCGGGGCGGCCGGGATCGAACCGGCGACCTCTGGCCCCCCATGCCAGCGCTCTGCCTCTGAGCTACGCCCCGTGGACAAAAAGATAAATATACCAAAATAGGCGGCCCGAAGCAAGGCTAAACTTTTACCTTTACCGATGGCCGAGAAGGTAAAGACCGTCCGCGGTTTTAGGGACCTCGTCGGGGAGGAGGCCCGAAAGTACCGCTTCGTGGTCGACACGGCCCGCAAGGTCCTCGAAAGGTACAACTTCGAGGAGGTCATTCTCCCGACGGTCGAATACGCCAAGCTCTTTGCCCGTTCGATTGGGGAGGCCACCGACGTCGTCGAAAAGGAGATGTTCGTCTTTACCGACAAGGGGGGAAGGGAGGTGGCCCTCCGGCCGGAGGGAACGGCCGGTGCCGTCCGCGCCTTTATCGAAAACAAGCTCTACGCCGACGGGACCTACAAAAAGCTCTTTTACGAGGGTCCCATGTTTCGCCACGAGAGGCCCCAAAGGGGGCGCTACCGCGAATTTCACCAGATAGGGGCCGAGGTCTTCGGAACCGCCAACCCGGTCGCCGACGCCGAGCTCGTGGGCCTCGCCGACGAGATTTTAAAAACCCTCGGCGTGGAGGCGAGGCTCGAGATTAACTCCCTCGGGTGCAAAAAGTGCCGTCCCCGCTACCGGGAGGCCCTTTTGCGATACCTGAGGGAACACGAGGAGGAACTCTGCGAAGACTGCCGCAGGCGGCTCGAAAGAAACCCCCTCCGCGTTTTGGACTGTAAGGTGGAGGGTTGTCGGAGGGTGGCCCAAGAGGCGCCCAAAATTACCGACTACCTGTGCGAGGAGTGTAAAACCCACCACGAAAAGGTCAAAGAGTACCTCTCCGCCCTCGGGGTGGAGTTTACCGAAAATCCCTACCTGGTTCGCGGTCTCGACTACTACACCAAAACGGTTTTCGAATTCGTTTCCCCCGAATTGGGAAAGACCGTTTTGGCCGGCGGCCGTTACGACTACCTGGTTGAGGAGCTGGGCGGCCCCCCCACGCCCGCCCTCGGCTTTGCCGCCGGCGTCGAGCGCCTCATGCTTTTGCTCAAAGAGCTTCCGCCGCGGCCCCCGCTGGTGGTCGTAATCCCCTTCGGCGGCGAGGAGGTAAAAAGGGAGGCCCTAAAGGTGGCCCGGCTGCTGCGTAAGGAGGGCGTTCGCACCGAGCTCTCCTACCGCGAGGGCAAAATCAAGAAGCAGTTTGAGTTTGCCGACAAGATAGGGGCCGACTTTGCCCTGGTGGTGGGCGAGGACGAGCTAAAGAGCGGCCTCTACACCCTTAAGGACCTGCGGCGCAGGGAGCAGGAGAGGCTTCCCTTCGAGGAGGTCGTTCGGAGGCTGAAGGAGGCCTCCTCCTAAAATCCCTCAGAGGGCTTTGCCCTTTTCCTTCAGCTCCCCGTAGAGTTGGCGGACGGTCTTTCGGACCAGCGGGTCGACAAAAGTGGGAAGGAGCTCGGCCAGCGGCCCGAGGACGAAGGGGCGGTTGAGACGGTCGGGGTGGGGAACTTTAAGCTCCTCAAACTCCAAGACGAGGTCGTCGTAGTAAATCAGGTCGAGGTCGATTTCGCGCTCGCACCAGCGGCAGCGCGGCTTTCTTCCCACCTCCCTTTCGACGGCCTTCAGAAACCTCAGGAGGGCAAAGGGGGCCAGGCGGGTGTAGCCGAAGAGGACCCCGTTTAAAAAGGGGGGCTGATTTTTCACCCCGTAGGGCTCGGAAACGACCGGTTTTGAGACCCCGCGGACGAAAACCTCCCTCCGAACCGAAAGGAGGGCCCGCTCTATTTGGGAGGGGCAGTCGCCCCGGTTGCAACCGTAGGCCACCACCACGAGGGCGGGACGGCGGCTTTTGCCCATCGGAAGGTTTAAAAGCTTAAACCCTCCCAGTCGGTGTATCCCTAAAAACCTTATGGAGGTAAAAGTTCTTTACTTCGCCCAGGCGAGGGAACTGGTGGGAAAGGAGGCCGAAACCATCCGCTTTACCGGCAAGACGACCGAAGACCTCCGCACCCTGTTGGCCCACAAGTATCCCGCCCTGGAGAAGGTGTTAAGCGTGAGCCGCTTCGCGGTTAACGGGGAATACTACGAGGGAGAATTGAAAGACGGCGACACCGTCGCCGTAATTCCGCCCGTCGGAGGCGGTTGAGGCTACTCGCCCCTCGTCAGGCGCTCGATGAGCTCTTTGACCGGAATTATTCCCTGCTCCTTGAGGCGGTAGCCGTTGGCGCCGCTTATGAAGATGCCCTCCTCCAGGTCGCCCAGGTAGGCCGCCCCGAGGCGGTCGGCGATGCAAAAGCCGACCTTTTTGGCCTCCTCGCCGCGGTTGCAGGGAACCACGCAGTTGGAAACGCACCCCTTCCAACCGTTGTAGCCGCTCAGAAGCCTTTCGACGAAGGGGGTCCTTACCACCCTCAGGGGAAAGCCGACGGGCGACTTCAGGAGGATTATGTCGTCCTTTTCGGCGTTAAGGAGGAGCCTCTTGTAAACCTCGGGTGCGTCGCACTCGTGGGTGGCTATGAAGCGGGTGGCTATCTGAACGCCGGCGGCGCCCATTTTCATAAAGCGGTCGATGTCGTTTTTGTCCCAAACGCCGCCGGCCACTATTACCGGAATGTCGCCCCAGCGCCTTGCCTCCTCGAGCACCGAGGGCAGGAGGTTTTCGAGCTGATTTTCGGGTTTGAAACAGTCCTCGTACTTAAAACCCTGGTGGCCGCCGCTGAGGGGTCCTTCCAAAATGACGGCGTCGGGCAGGCGCCCGTAGCGCTTTTTCCAGGTCTTGGCTATGAGGCGGAGGGCCCTGGCCGAGGAGACTATGGGAACGAGCGCCACGTCGGGAAAGTCTTTGGTGTATTCGGGGAGCTTGAGCGGCAGGCCCGCGCCGGTTATTATCAGCTTGGCGCCGGCCTCGCAGGCGGCCCTCACGACCTCGCCGTAGTTGGTTATGGCGTAGAGGACGTTTACGCCGATTACGGCGTCGTCGGAGCCGGCCAGGTCGTAGGCCATTCGGATTATCTTCTTGAGGGCCTCGGGCGAGTTGGTGCTGTGCTCGCCGATGGGGCGGCCGAAGCGGTCGCGCTTGACCAGCTCGGGAAAGCGGTAGCCCGTTCCGACGGCCGAAACGACGCCGACGGCGCCCTCGCGGGCCACGCTACCGGCCAGTCTCTCCCAAGAGAGGCCCACCCCCATTCCCCCCTGAATTATGGGAACGGGGACCTCCCACTTTCCTATCCTCAAAGGTTTCCAAGACATTTCGTCCTCCGAAGGGTCTTCTAAATAGGGTTATACCAGCATCAGTCCTCCCAATATTCGGCGCCGCCGTTTTCGGTCTCCCAGACTATCACCCTCTCCAGCTGGGGAAAGCGCCTCTTGAGTTCCCCGTAGAGGTGGCGGGCGAGGTTTTCCGCGCTGGGGGAAAAGTCGTAAACCTCGTTCAGGAGCCTGTAGTGGGGCAGGACCTCGTCCAGGAACCTTTCCACCTCGACGAAGTCGAGGTCTATTCCCGAAGGTTTGAGCCTTTCGACCCGAAAGACGGCCTCCACCGTCCAGCTGTGGCCGTGAAGGGGCTCCCTTTGTCCCCTCTCGGGATAGTCGGTGAGGTAGTGGGCCGCCTCAAACTTCTTTCGAACGCGAACGCGCCACGGCATACCTTTACCCCCTTCGGACTAAAAGGGCGTGCCAGTCGTTTTTGGAGGCCACCTTTAGGGGCTCAAGGTTAAACCTTTCCAAAAGGCGGAGCATATCCTCCAGCTCCCTCTCACCGTAGAGGCCGGAAAAGACGGCCTCTTTCCCCACCTTGGGAGCTATTTGGTCCAAAAACCTTTTGAAGATTTTGAGCTCGAGGTTGGCCAAAACGAGGTCGAAAATTCCCTTGACCGCCGAGGGTCCTCCCTGAAGGACCTCGATGCGGTCGGCAACGCCGTTTAGGACCGCGTTTTCGAGCGTCTCCTCGACCGCCAGGGGGTCCACGTCGACGGCCACCGCCTTTTTTGCGCCCCTTTTGAGGGCAAAAATCGAGAGTATTCCGCTCCCGGAACCGACGTCGAGGACCGTCTTTTCCTTAAGGTCGAGCTCCTCCATCAGCTCCAGGCACAGCTGGGTGCTCTCGTGGAGGCCCGTTCCGAAGGCCTTTCCCGGTTTTATCACCACGACGGTTTTGTCCTCGGGTCGGCGGGTTTCCCACGGCGGAACTATCAAAGTCTCCCTTCCGACCTCGACGGGTTTGTAAAACTCCCTCCAGTCCTTGGTCCTTACCTCCTCCTCGGCCACGAGGGGGAAGGGGAAACTTTGGGGCCTCTCTTCGGAGTAGACGGCTATGTCGAGCGACCCGTCGGGGTAGGTTCGGACGACCTCAAACCCCCCGGGGTAGGTCTCGTAGGCCTTTAGGAGGTCCTCCGGTTTGAGGTGCAGGACGAACCTGAACATCTTTTGCCGGCGTTTACCAATTTTAAAATATCGCTCCGCTATGGTTTCCCTTCTGAAGGGCCTTTTGGACTACCGAAAGCTCGAAAATCAAACCCTCTACGCGGTGGTGGCGGCCCTGCTTTTGGGCGCGCTGGCGCCGCAGGCGGCCGAATTCCTAAAGCCGATAGGAGACGCCTTTTTGAGACTCCTAAAGGCGATAGCGGTTCCGCTGGTAATGGCCTCGATTTTCGTCAGCATCGTTTCCCTGGGTTCTTTGAGGGAGCTAAAGGAGCTGGGACTGAAGGCGCTCCTTTACTACGCTTCAACCACCTTTTTGGCCGTCCTGACCGGTTTGGTGGTCGTAAACCTCTTTTTCGGGCTGACGGGCGCGCCGGAGCTGGAGGCCAAACCGGCGGCCGACTTTGAGCCCAAAGAGGTTTCCCTCTCGGACTTTTTCGTAAGCTTCTTTCCCGACAACGTTTTCGCCGCGCTGGCGGAGGGAAAGGTTATTCAAATCATCGTCTTTACGCTCCTTTTTGCCCTCGGGGTTTTGGCGATTGCCAACGAAAGGGCCAAAGGGACGGTCGTCAGCTTCTTTTCGGGCGTCAACGACGCCCTTTTGAAGATGGCCGGCTGGATTATTAAGCTGACGCCGGTTGGCGTCTTTGCCATCGTCTACTACACCGTGGCCGTCCACGGCTTTGAGGCCTTTTTGGAGCTTTGGAAGTACGCGCTGGCGGTCGTCGTGGGTCTGCTTTGGCACGCGACGGTCAACCTCGGCCTCATCGGGTACCTGTTTGGGCGCTTCAGACCTTGGGAGTACTTTGCCAAAGTGAGGGAGGCCGTTTTGGTGGCCTTTTCGACGGCCTCCTCCTCGGCCACCTTGCCCGTTTCGCTGGAGGTGGCCCAAAAGAAGGCGGGCATCGACCGCCGGGTGGCCGGTTTCGTCTTGCCCCTCGGGGCCACCGTTAACATGGACGGAACGGCCCTCTACGAGGCGGTTGCGGCGATGTTCGTCGCGTCGGTCTACGGCATCGAGCTTTCGCTGGAGCAGCAGCTGATTATTTTGATAACGGCGACGCTGGCGGCCATCGGCGCGGCGGGCATTCCCAGCGCCGGACTGGTTACGATGACGCTGGTCTTTACGGCCGTCGGTCTGCCGCTGGAGGGTATCGCCCTCATTTTGGCGGTCGACCGCTTTCTGGACATGCTGAGGACGGCGGTTAACGTTTGGGGTGACCTGGTGGGGGCCAAGATTATCGACCGCCTGATGGGGAAAAAGGCCGCGAAAACTCCCTCGGGGGCGGTGGAAAATTAATTCCGCGTTATGGAAAAGGGGATTTTGGACCTGATTAGGTTCGACGAGCGGGGCCTCGTCCCGGTGGTGGTTCAGGACTACCGAACGGGCGAGGTCCGAATGCTCGCCTACGCCAACCGCGAGGCGATAGAAAAGACCCTCGAAACCGGCTACGCCCACTACTACTCGCGCTCGCGAAAAAGGCTCTGGAAAAAGGGCGAAACGAGCGGGGAACTCCAAAGGGTCAGGGAGGTTCGCGTCGACTGCGACGGGGACGCGGTCCTCTACCTGATAGAGCAGGAGAAAAATCGCGCCTGCCACACGGGGGAGAGAAACTGCTTTTACCGAAACCTCGACGGAAGCTACGCCCTCGACAAACCTTTGCCGTTTGAGGTCCTGGCCCGCCTCCAGGAGGTCCTGAGGGACCGGCTGGAGCGGTTGCCGGAGGGTTCCTACACCACCGAGCTCGTAAAGGCGGGTTTCGACCGCATAGTCCAAAAGGCGGGGGAGGAGGCGGTCGAAACGCTGATAGCGCTGATGAACCGCGACAAGGAAAAAATCGTCTACGAGAGCGCCGACCTCCTTTACCATTGGCTTTTGGCGCTGACTTATCTGGGCGTGGACCTGACGGAGGTTTTGGAGGAGCTGGCCTCGCGCTTTGGCCGCCGCCCGAAAAAGGAGGGCTAGGGACTTCCCGCGCCGAAAGGCGCGGGCTTTTTTTTTAAACGAAGGAGGCGACGGCGAGGGCCGCAAAGAGGAGGCCGTCAAAGCGGTCGAGCAGGCCGCCGTGGCTTCCGAGGAGGTCGGAGCTGTCCTTTTTGCCGAAAGAGCGCTTTAGGAAGCTTTCAAAGAGGTCGCCGGCGGCGGCCGCGGCGGCGGCAAAGAGCCAAATCGGCGGACTTGAAAGGCCCGTTTGGAGGAGGGCGGACGACAGGGTCCCGACGAGGGTTCCGGCCAACAGGCCCGCCAGCAGGCCCTCCCAGGTTTTTCCCGGCGAGAGGAGGGGAACGAGTTTTCTCCGACCGAAGTTTTTGCCGGCGTAGTAGGCGGCCGTGTCGGCGGCCCAGACCGTAAAAATCAGGGCGAGGAGGAGGTTAGAACCCTCGAGTTTTACCTCAAAGAGGGCGTAAGGGACCAGCCCGGCGTAAACGCCGGTCAAGAGGGTCAATAAAAAGGTCAAAAGGGTTTCGTTTCCGTAGTAGCCCTTTCGCCGGACCGAGGCGTAGCCGGCGGCCAGGGCGGCCGAAAGGGCCGTCAGCAGTCCGAAAAAGGGCGAAAGGAGGGCGGCAAAGAGCGTCAGGGCGGAAACGGGTGCCAAAAAGGAACGGCCGGTTATCCGCCCCAGCTCCCAACCGAGGCCGTAGGCAAAGAGGGTCAAAGCGGCGGCAAAGAGGGGCGGGGGCAAGACGGCGGCGGCCAAAGTCAAAACGCCGACCAGGAGGCCGGCCGTTTCGCGCCGCTCGAGGAGGCGGCGCCACGCTCGGCCTAAGTTTTCCATGATTACAATTTTCCTCCCTCGGGATGGCGCAAACTTACAAAAGGGTCCTGCTCAAGCTTTCGGGCGAGGCCTTCGGCGGTCAAAAGGGACAGGGCATCGACCCGGAGTTTCTCCGCTACGTAGCCAACGAGATTAAAAAGGTTTACGACGCGGGGGTTCAGCTGGCCGTCGTGGTGGGGGGCGGAAACATCTTCCGCGGCGTCGGCGGCGAGGACATCGGCATCGACCGGGCCACCGGCGACTACATGGGAATGCTGGCGACGCTGATAAACGCCCTGGCGCTCCAAAACGCTTTGGAAAACATTGCCAACATTCCGACGCGCGTCCTCTCGGCGTTGGAAGTTCGGGCGGTGGCCGAGCCCTACATCCGGCGGCGGGCCATTCGCCACCTGGAAAAGGGGAGGGTGGTCATTTTCGGCGCCGGAACGGGCAATCCCTTCTTCTCGACCGACACGGCGGCGGCGCTACGCGCGGCCGAAATAAAGGCCGACCTGATAATAAAGGCGACGAAGGTCGACGGTATTTACACCGACGACCCGCTCAAAAACCCCGGGGCGAAAAAGATTGAGGAGATTTCCCACATGGAGGCCCTAAACCGCGGCCTCCGCGTTATGGACCCGACGGCCCTGACCCTCGCCAAGGAAAACAACATTCCGATACTCGTTTTGGACGTCTTTAAACCCGACAACCTCCTCAAAGCGGTCAAGGGGGAAAAGGTGGGCTCCCTCGTAAGGAGCTAAACTTTGGGAAGGACCCTCTTTTTGGCCCCCTTTATTTCGAACCACTTGACGATGCCGAAGACTATTCCCAAAACGAGGATTATCAGGGCCAGGGTGACCTTAAACTCGACCGGTTTGGTGGGCTCGAGCGTCGCTATCAGCGCCTCCCTGATGGTGGCCGCCAGCGCGACGCTGACGAACGAGGATATTGCAAACTCGCCGCCGAGCATGAACTTGATTTGACTGTTTAGGAGCTCGAGGATGGTCCACAGTATCAGCAGGTCGCCGAGGGCGGCTATAACGCCGTGGGCCATGTTGCCCTCGAAGATGTGAAGCAGGTCGTTGACGAAGAGGTAGACGATGAAAAAGGCCAGGAGAACCAAACCGACCAAGATGGCCGTGTCCAAGACCAGCCCGAACTTGGCGGCGACGGCCACCACCGCCCGTCCGAACTTCCCCAGCTGCAGGAGCTTTCTGGTCTCCACGTCGACGTAGTGGGAGATGACGATGTCGAGGTTGAGGTCCAAGACCTTGTTGAGGGACTTCAGGGCGGCCCGATACTTTTCTATCTCCTCCGGGTCCTGTGTTTCGCGGATTTTGTCGAAAATCTTGGTGTTGAAGTAGTTTCGAATGAAGTCCATCAGGACGATGATGTGGTGGGGGGAAAAGCCGTAGGAGACGAACTTTTCGCCGACCGTCGTGAGGTAGTGCAGGTAGGCGGCGTTGTAGTTGGCCTCAAAGAGGCGGTCGAACCACTGTGACAGGTCGCGGCGAAATTCCTCCAAAAAGGAGGGGGTGAGAATTTCCTTCAGTTCGGGAAAGCGGTGGAGCGCGTCCGTAACGAGGTTGAGAAATTCGTCCTTGTGCTCGCGCAGGTATCGGCCCAAAAAGCGGACCCTTTCGCGGTCCTTTCTCGATATTTGGTGAAGGTAGAGCAGCCGGTCGATGTCAAACTCCAGGGAAACGGCCATAGGTGTTAAATTTTTGAAAACCTCCGATGGTCGAAACCCTCCTGACCTTTTACCTCCTGCTGGGGTCGGGTTACCTGCTGAAGCGGCTCGGCGTCTTCAAGACGGAGGACACCGCCGTCTTCGTCAACTTCGTCGTCTACTTCGCCCTTCCGCTGACGGTCTTTGCCGTCTTTAAGGATTTGGAGCTTTCGGCCGACTTGGCCGCCGTCGTGGCCGTCGCCTGGACCTCGGCCGCCGTTTCGACCCTCGTTTCCTTTTTCCTCTTTTCCAAGCTGGTGGCCGACCGCGCGAGCCTCAAGTCCCTCTTTCTGAGCGCCACCTTCGGAAACACCGCCTTCGCCGGCTACCCGATAGCCTACTCGCTCTTTGGCGAGGAGGGACTGGCCTACGCGATAGTCTACGATGTTGTCGGAAACTTCCTTTTGGTGGTTACCCTGGCCGTGGCCCTTATCGGCCAAAGGCCCGACTGGCGGCTCTTTTACCGCTTTCCGCCCGCCGGCGCCCTTTTGGCCGCCTTCGCCCTCAAGGGGGCGTCGCTGGAGCCCCTGAAGGGGTTTTTTGCCGCCGCCAAGGCCTCGCTCGTTCCGACCGTCGTCTTTGCCCTCGGCCTGCGGTTTGAGCCGCGGGCGGCCCTCAAAAACCTCCCCCTCGCCCTCTTGGCCGTCCTCTGGCGCCAGCTGGTTTCGCCCCTTTTGGTTTTGCTCCTTTTGCTCCTTTTGAAGGAGCCGCTGAGGCTCTCCCACGAGGCGGCCGCCGTCGCCCTGCTTCAGAGCTCGATGCCGCCCTTTGTCATGGCCGTAATTTTGAGCGAAAAGTATCGGCTGAACCCCGACCTCTCCCTGGCGGCGGCAAACCTGGGTCTCTTGCTGCTACCGCTGACGGTGCCCCTTTGGCTAAAAGTTTCCGAAGTTCTTTTTGGTTAATAAAGCCCGTCGCCGGAGGCGGCGGGAGTCTTAACAAACTAATTCTTTCTACCGATGGCGGTAAGGCTTTTTAGGACAAAAGAGGAGCTGCGCTCTTTCCTGAGGGAGGCCAGAAAGGGGGGAAAGACGGTCGGTTTCGTTCCCACGATGGGATACCTGCACGAGGGGCACCTTTCCCTCGTAAGGAGGGCGAGGGGGGAAAACGACCTGGTGGTGGTTTCGATATTCGTAAATCCGACCCAGTTCGGTCCCGGCGAGGACTTCGAGCGCTATCCGAGGGACCTCGAAAGGGACCTTCGGCTCCTCGAAAGGGAGGGCGTCGACGCCGTCTTCGCCCCTTCGGCGGAGGAGATGTATCCGAAAAACTTTTCCACCTTCGTCGAGGAGACCGAACTGTCCAAAAGGTGGGAGGGGGAATTTCGGCCCGGCCACTTTAGGGGCGTTTGCACGGTGGTGACCAAACTCCTCAACCTGGTCAGACCCGACCGGGCCTACTTCGGGGAAAAGGACTACCAACAGCTGAAGGTGGTCGAAAGGATGGTCCGCGACCTCGACTTGGAGACTCAAGTCGTTCCCTGCCCCACCGTGCGCGAGCCCGACGGTCTGGCCATGAGCTCGCGAAACGCCTACCTCTCCCCCGAGGAGAGAAGGCAGGCGACGGCCCTCTACCGGAGCTTTCAGCTGGCCCAAAGGCTGGTCGAGGAGGGCCTGCGCGACCCGCGGGAGCTGGAAAGGCGCCTGCTGGAGTTTCTAAAGTCCTTCCCGCTGATAGAAAAGGTCGACTACGTTGCGGTGGTCGACCCCGAAACGCTGGAGCCGGCCCGGGAGATTAAGGGCGGCGAGCGCATACTGGTGGCCGTTAGGATGCCGTCGGCGAGGCTGATAGACAACTGGAGGCTGGAGCTCTGAGGGGCCGCGGGGCGGCGGTGCCAAAATATTACCCTTGCGATGGAGCGCTACGACCCCCGAAAGGTGGAAAAGAAGTGGCAACGAATATGGGAGGAGGAAAAGGCCTTTAAGGCCTCCGAGGACCGGCCGCGGGACGCGAAGCAGTACGTCCTCGAAATGTTTCCCTACCCTTCGGGAAACATCCACATGGGTCACGTTAGAAACTACACCATAGGCGACGCGATTGCCCGATACCTCCGAATGAAGGGCAAAAACGTCCTCCACCCGATGGGTTGGGACGCCTTCGGCCTGCCGGCCGAAAATGCGGCGATAAAGCACAAAATCCACCCCGCCGAGTGGACCGAAAAGAACATCGAAAACATGCGCCGCCAGCTAAAGCGGCTCGGCCTGTCCTACGACTGGGACCGCGAGATAGCCACCTGCGACCCCGAATACTACAAGTGGAACCAGTGGATATTTCTAAAGATGCTCGAAAGGGGCATCGCCTACCGAAAGAGCGCCGTAGTAAACTGGTGCCCCTCCTGCGAAACCGTTTTGGCCAACGAACAGGTGATAGAGGGCCGCTGCTGGCGCTGCGACAGCGAGGTGGTCCAAAGGGAAATCCCCTCCTGGTATCTGAAGATTACCGCCTACGCCGACCGACTTTTGGAGGACCTGAAAAAGCTCGAAGGCAAGTGGCCCGAGAGGGTCATCGCCCAGCAGAGGAATTGGATTGGGCGCTCCGAGGGCGCCGAAATAGTTTTTAAGGTCGAAGATACCGGCGACGAAATCGTCGTCTTTACCACCCGTCCCGACACGCTCTTTGGCGTCACCTTCCTCGTCCTGGCGCCCGAACACCCCCTGACGGAAAAACTCGCCGAGGGAACCCCGCAGGAGGAGAAGGTAAAGGAGTTTCTCGAGAGGATAAAGAAGACGCCGGTCGAGGAACGCCGCAGGGTCAAAGAAAAGGAAGGCGTCTTTACGGGCAGGTACGCCATCCACCCCCTGACGGGGGACCTGATACCGATTTGGACCGCCAACTACGTTTTGGCCGAATACGGAACGGGCGCCATAATGGCCGTTCCCGCCCACGACGAGAGGGACTACGAGTTTGCCCGAAAGTACGGCCTGCCGATAAGGGTCGTCGTTTCCCCCGAAGGGGGGGACTGAACCTCCCTCCTTCGGCGGTCTTTTTTAAAACTTTTACGCCCGCGGTCCTTTTTCCCGCCCTTTCCGTCGGCGGGGAGAAACTATTTTTTGATGTTGTCCGCCTTTAGGGAAAGACTCGTTCGCTTCTTTACCGCCGTGGGGGAGGCGACCCTTCTTACCCTGCGGGCGATTTGGTTTCTCCTCCGAAAACCGCCGAAGGCCGAACACCTGATAAAACAGCTCTCTTACGTCGGCGCCGAAACCCTGCCCGTCGTCCTGGTCACCTCCTTCTTTTCCGGCGGCGTCATAGTGGTGGAAACCTATTCGACCTTCCACCGCTTCAGCGCCGAATACCTGCTGGGGGCGGTCGTGGCCATCTCGATGGCGAGGGAACTGGGCCCCGTCCTGACGGCCCTGATGGTGGTGGCGCGGGTCGGCTCGGCGATGACGGCCCAAATCGGAACGATGAAAATAACGGAGCAAATCGACGCCCTGCGCGTTTTGGCCGTCAATCCCGTCCGCTACCTGGTGAGCCCGCGGATTTTCGCCGCCGTCGTTTCGCTTCCCCTGCTGACTATTGTGGCCGACGTGGTCGGCATCTTCGGCGGTTGGTTCGTCGCCGTAAAGCTCTTTGGCGTCAACGAATACCTCTTTTGGCAGAAGATGCGGGACATCGTCGAGTTTTACGACTTTCTGGGGGGCCTGATAAAGGCGGCCGTCTTCGGTCTCATCATAGCGGCCGTCAGCTGCTACTTCGGCTTTGCCACCCGCGGGGGCGCCGAGGGCGTCGGAAGGGCCACCACCGCCTCGGTCGTAACCTCCTCGATGCTGATACTGATAGTCGACTACTTTCTCAGCGCCCTCATCTACTGACGGTCTATCTTGGCGTAGACCTCCGAAAGGGGGAGCTTGTAAAAGACGGGCCGCCCGTGGGGGCAGGTCCGGGGCTCCCCCGCCTCGCACCAGCGCCTGACGAGCTCCTCCATTTCCTCCCTCGACAGTTCGCGGCCCGCCTTCAGAGCCCGGCGGCAGGCCGAAGCGGCGTCGCCGCTTTGAGCGAAACGAACGCTCTCGTCCAAAAGGTGTTGGTCGAAAAAGTAGAGAAACCCGTCGCGGTAGGCCAAAATCAGCGTTTCCTCCACCTGGCCCAGCACCTCAAACTTCAACCCGCTCCCGTAGGAAACGACCGTCGGTCTCCTCAAAAGGGAGGAAAGGGGGTCCTCGACCCTCGGTCGGCCAAAGAGCGCGCCGACCAGCCCGAGGACCTTTCTCTCTTTCAAAAAGCGGACCTCCTCCTTCCGGGGGTGAACGTTCCAGTCCACCAGATGGGGCGGAAGTTCCAAAAAGAGGACCGCCAGGGCGCGGTAACCCAAACGGTTTTTGAGGTAGGTCTGAAGCTCCCGATTTTTTATCGGCCGCCCGTTTAAAAAGATTAAAAACCGGTTGCTTTTGTAGTTTTGGTAGTAGTAAAGCTCGGCCCTTCCCTCGTCGCCCTCGGCCGCCCGATGCTCCGGCGGATAGTCGAGGTCAAAGAGCGCCGCCATCCTCTCCTCAACCGAGGAGGGTTTCAGGTCAAAGAGCTCGCGCCCTTCGGCCTCGAGGCGAAAGGAACGCTCCGGATGGGCCAGCGCGTAGGCCGCCACCGTTTCGAAAACGAGTCTTCTTTCCGTCCTCGGCGACTTTAAAAACCGCAGCCTCGCCGGCAGGTTGAAAAAGAGGTTTCGGACCTCGACGGTGGTGCCCACCGGGTGGGCCAGCTCCTTCACGTAGCGGACCTCTGCCCCCGGCGCGTAGAGCTCGGCACCCCTTTCCTGGGAAAAGTGGCGACTGCGGACCAAAAAGTCGGAAACGCGGGCTATCGAGTGGAGGGCCTCGCCCCTAAAGCCGTAGGTTTTGAGCGAGTAGAGGTCCTCCAGCGAGGAGACCTTCGAGGTGGCCCCCTCCAAAACGACCTTCGGCAGGTCCTCCCTTAAAATACCCTCACCGTCGTCGCGGACCTTTATCAACCTCTTGCCCGCACCGACAATCTCCACCTCAACGCGGCCCGCACCGGCGTCGAGGGCGTTTTCGACCAGCTCCTTGACCACCGACGCGGGACGCTCGACCACCTCCCCGGCGGCCAAAACCTTTCTGACCTCCTCGGGAAGAAGGGAAATTCGACCCATCGGTCGGACAATAAATTAGTTTTCCCGCCGGGGGGACGGAACGGACCTAAACCGCAAGCGGCCCCAAACCCTTACTATTAACTACCTTTCGTAGGAAATGGAAACCGCCGTTACCGTCGGAAACTTCGACGGCGTTCACCTCGGCCACGTTCACCTCCTTTCCCGCCTTAAGGAGGAGGCCCGAAGGAGGAACCTAAAGCCGGTGGTCGTCACCTTCGACCCCCACCCGGCGGAGGTTTTGCGTCCCCCCGACCGCCGCTTTTGTCGCCTGTCGACGGCCGAGGAAAAGGCCGAAGTCTTAAAAAGTCTCGGAGTGGAACCGGTCGTTTTACCCTTTACCGAGGAGTTTGCCGGCCTTCGGCCGGAGGAATTTTTAAAGGAATACCTGCTCCGGCGCCTCGGGGCCCGGCTGCTGGTCTTGGGCTACGACTGGCGCTTTGGCAAAAACGCGGCCGGCGACTTCAACCTCGCAAAGGAGTTTTGCCAAAGCTTCGGGTGCGAGGTCGTCCGCGTCGGACCCTACCGCGTCGGGGGAAAGACGGTATCTTCCTCCCTCGTAAGGGACCTTCTGCGGCGGGCCCGACTGAAGGAGGCCTCGCTCTACCTCGGCCGCCCCTACTGGATTAGGAGGAAACCCGTAAAAGGTAAAGGTCTCGGAAGACGCCTCGGCTTTCCCACCATCAACTTCGGCCGGGTGGAAGGACTTTGCCTGCCCGACGGCGTTTACGCCGTTAGCATCGACGGTCTGCCGGCGGTGGCCAACCTCGGAACCGCACCCACCCTAAAAGGGGAGCGACGAACGCTGGAGGTCCACGTTCTCGAGACGCCCTTTGAAGTTTCCGACCGGCCGAGGATAGTCTTCAAGCGCTTTTTAAGGGAGGAAAGGGTCTTTAAGACGGCGGAGGACCTCGTCGAGCAAATCGCCGCCGACGCCGAACTCGCCCGCCAAGTCCACCGGACCGACTAGTAGCGCAAAACCATTGCGCCCCAAGTCAAGCCGCCGCCCATGGCCGTCAGGAGAACCGTCATTCCCCTCCTCAGTTTCCCCTCCTTAAGGGCCTCGTAGAGCGCTATCGGTATCGAGGCGGCGGAGGTGTTTCCGTAGCGGTCGACGTTTACGAAAACTTTTTCCATCGGAATGCCGAGCCTTTCGGCCACCGCCTTAATAATGCGCAGGTTGGCCTGATGGGGAACCACCAGGTCGACGTCCTCCGGCCGCAGGCCCGCCTCCCTGAGCGCCTCCAGCGAAGCCTGGGCCATGCCGTTTACCGCCTCCTTAAAGACCTTCCGGCCTTCCATTTTGAGGTATCCGCAGTTTTCCCGGTAGAGGGCCCTCCACTCGCTCCCTTTGGCGTAGAGTTTGGAGGCCAAAACGTCGCTTTCGGAGTTTTCGTCAAAGCGCACGACGGCCGCCCCGGCCCCGTCGCCAAAGAGCACGCACGTCGAGCGGTCGCTCCAGTCGACTATCGAGGAAAGCTTTTCGGCCCCTATTATCAGGGCCAGTTTCTTTTTTCCGCTCTTTAAGTAGGCGTCGGCAACGTCGAGGGCGTACAAAAAGCCGCTGCAGGCGGCCGAAACGTCGAAGGCCATGGCCGAGGGGGGCAGACCGAGCCGCTCCTGCACCAAACAGGCGGTGGCGGGAAAACCCAGCTCCGGGCTCAAAGTGGCCAAAACCACCAGCTCTATCTCCTCCTTGTTTACGCCGGCGTTTCTGATGGCCTCCTCGGCCGCCGCCGTCGCCATGTCGACCACGCTCTCGCTCCTGGCGATGCGGCGCTCCTTTATACCCGTCCTTTGGGTTATCCACTCGTCGGAGGTGTCGACCATCTTTTCGAGGTCGAAGTTGGTCAGGACCTCGGAAGGGAGGTAAACGCCCAAACCCTCAATTCTGGTTCCCATGGCCCCAAACCGCCAAAAAACGAAATGGGTTATTATTCCACAAAGGGTGAAAAAGACCAAACGGCTATTTGCCGCGGTTTCCGAAGCGGCGAAAGTACCTCAGCGCGTCGCGGCGGTTCCAAAACTCGACCCTGCTTTGGAAAATCCTGCGAACGGTCCGGTAAAGCCCCGCCTTGAACGCTATTTGAACCGTCAAAAAGTAGACGAAGAGAAAAAGCAACGCCATAAAGAAAAAGGCGGCAAAGTTCAGCTTCTCGTAAAGGCTCATTCTCCGACTTTCCTGAGGAAGTTGGCCCGCAGGTTTTCGTCCTTTTCGTAGAGGCCGTCGAAGGCCTCGGTCACCATGTAGGCGCCCGACTCGTTGACGCCCCGGACGGTCATGCACATGTGCTTCGCCTTTACGTAAACGGCCATGCCCTTCGTCTCCGGAAGGAGCTCCTTAAAAGTTTTTATCACCTGCCGCGTAAAAAGCTCCTGTATCATCGGACGGCGCGCCAGCCACTTTATAACCCGCGGAATTTTGGAAAGACCCAACACCCTTTCCGAAGGCAGGTATTCGAAGTAAACGCGGCCCACCACGGGCAGAAAGTGATGGGAGCAGAGCGACTTTATCTCTATAGGTCCGACGAAGACGGGAACGGGCACCGGGGCGCCGTCCATCGCCGAAAGGTCGAAGGTCGTTATCGGCGGCATCGGCGAAAAGTTTCCCTCGACCAGTTCCAAAAGCATGCCCGCCATTCGGCGGGGGGTGTCGACCATGTTGGGGTCGTTTTTCCAGTCGTACCCCAAAACGGTCAAAACCTCCTCAAAAAGCCTTCGGAGTTTCTCCCTCTTCCTCTCCAGCTCCTCCGGAGGGAGGGGGAGGTTTTCCCACGACTTTATGAGTTTTTCCAATTGAAAAGCCCCCCGAAAGGTCTCAGCACTTGCACTCTTTTACCTTCATCGCCCTGAGAAGGTCCATGACCGGACACCAGTTTGTAAAGGCCGACTGAATTTGGTTCACCGCCATAAACAGCAAAAAGGCCTTTACGAGCCAGTGGACGCAGTCGGCCGGCAAAACGCCCACCGCCGTAACCAGCAAAAGAACCGAGCCGGCGATAAAGCGCAGCCACCTCGACATGTCCCACTCGGGGAAGGTAGCAAACTCTATCTTGAACATAAGTAGGTAGTTATAACCGCAAAGGCGGGTCCCGAAAGTGGTTCTACTCAGATAGGCCCCTTTCCGCCTGCGGTTATCGTTAAACTTTAAAAGTGCCCTCAAACTTTAAATCCCTTCGGAGGAAAAAAATGGGACACACCATAGCGGAGAAGATAATAGCGGCCCACGCGGGAAAGAAGGAGGTCTTTCCCGGCGACATGGTAATGGCAAAGGTCGACCTCGTTTTGGCCAACGACATTACCGCCCCCCTGGCCATAAAGGTTCTCGAGGAGCACGGCATCGACAAGGTGTTTGACCCCGAAAAGATAGCCCTCGTAATGGACCACTTTACCCCTCCCAAGGACATAAAGGCGGCCACCCAGGTCAAGTACGTCCGCGAGTTTGCGAGAAAGCACGGCATAAAGCACTACTACGAGGGCGGAGAGGTCGGTATCGAGCACACCCTCCTCCCCGAAAAGGGGCTGGTAAGGCCGGGAATGCTCGTCGTGGGCGCCGACAGCCACACCTGCACCTACGGGGCCCTTGGCGCCTTTTCAACCGGCATGGGTTCGACCGACATCGCCTTTGCCATGGCAACCGGCGAGGTCTGGCTAAAGGTTCCCGAAACCATGAAGTTCGTCTACAGGGGAAGGTTGAAACGCTGGACCACCGCCAAGGACCTCATTCTCTACACGATAGGCCAAATCGGCGTCGACGGGGCCCTCTACCGCGTTATGGAATTCGACGGAGAGGTTATCCGCAACCTTTCGGTCGAAAGCCGGCTGACCATGGCCAACATGGCCATAGAGGCGGGCGGAAAGGCCGGCATAATCGCCCCCGACGAAAAGACGGTCGCCTACGTAAAGGAGAGGACCGACGCCCCCTTCGAGCTCTACTACTCGGACCCCGACGCCGAATACCACTCGGTCTACGAGTGGGACGTCAGCGACCTCGAACCCGTGGTGGCCCATCCCTTTTCGCCCGACAACGTAAAGAGCGTTTGGGAGTCGACCGACATAACGATAGACCAGGTCTTTATAGGCTCGTGCACCAACGGAAAGTTCGAGGACCTAAAAATCGCCGCCGAAATCCTCAAAGGGCGAAAGGTCCACCCCTACGTCCGCTGTATAGTTATCCCGGCCACGCCGGGCGTGTACAAAAAGGCCCTCGAGGAGGGCATAATTCAAACGCTGATAGACGCGGGCTGCGTAATAGGACCCTGCACCTGCGGACCCTGCCTCGGCGGCCACATGGGCATTCTGGCCCCCGGCGAAAGGGCCGTTTCCACCTCCAACAGAAACTTTCCCGGGAGGATGGGACACGTGACGGCGGAGGTTTACCTCGCCTCGCCGGCCGTCGCCGCCGCCTCGGCCGTTTTGGGAAGGATTGCCCACCCCGAAGAGGTAGTCGGAAAGGAGGAACCGGTGGGGGTTTGAACTTTCCCCCCTTTAATTCACTTTTCGATAATAGTTTCCTTAACTTTCATTCCGAAGTGGCGACCGGCCTCCTCGACGTAGCCGAGGACCTTGTCCCCCGGCTTGAGGTCGACGACCGAAATCGGTTCGCCGTCGGGTTTGGTAAGCCTTATGGTTTCCGCGTTTTGGAGGACGGCGCTGACCTTTTTACCCTCTTTGGTTTTTCCCTCAATCAGTAGCATGGGGCGGCGCTCGACCTTGGCGCGGCCTACGTAAACCAGCCGCCCTTCACCTTTGTAGTTGTAAACCATTACGGGAATTCCGGCCTCCACCTCGCACAGGTATTTCGTTTTGTTTTCCGGAACGCGGACGTACATGTGGACGGCCCCGGCGTTGACCCTGAAGGGGCGGGCCGCCACGTAGGGGTTTTCCTCCGTTTCGGCGTGGACCAAAAACATGCCGGCCGAGGAGTTTCCGACCAGCATCCCCTCCCCGCGCCTGAGGAGCGACGTCGTGTCGACGCAAACGCGGTCGCCGAGCCCCAGGGGGAGGATTTTGGTAATTTCGACCTCCACCAGCGGAAGCTTTTCCGAATACTCCTTTACGGCGGAACCGACCCGCTTTATCTCGTTCAGGTTGGTGGTTTTTAAAACCACTCCGGCGGCCCCCACCTCGAGGGTCGTCAGGGCCGTTTGGGCCTCCTCGGCGTTCCTGACGACCATGTAAACGTCCCTCTTTTGGGCCAGTATGTTTTCCAGCGGAATAACGGTCCAGTCGGTGGTTTCCACTATTACCGGAACGGGGAGCTTGGCCGCCAGCTCCTCGTCCTCCTTACCCTCTATTTTGACGAAAGCAACGTCGCAGTCGGAAACGCTTTCCCCCTTTTGGGGAAAGCAGAGCCTTTTGTCCGCCTCGGGGGAAGGCGCCACGACCTCCACTTTTGCCAGCTTTTTTACTTCCTTCACGCGTTCGGCGGAGGGAACCACCACGGCGTCGGCCCCGCTCTCTATGGCGGTGGTGACCGCCTTTTTGTCGAAGGGTTCGGCCCAATACCAAAAGCGCTTCATAGAAGTTCTTATTAAAAGCGGTAAGGGGAGGAAAGGCTCAACGGATGAGCTCTCCCATTTTGAATATGGGCAGGTAAAGCGCTATCAGAATGAGACCGACGACGGCGCCTATAACGACCATCATCAGGGGTTCTATCATCGATATGAGACCGTCGATGGTGGTCCTCACCTCGTCCTCGTAAAAGTCGGCCAGCGACTCGAGCATGCTGTCGAGCTGACCGGTCTCCTCGCCGATTTTCACCATCGCCACGAACATCTTGGGAAAACGCTTGGTCTTTTCGAAGGCCCGCCAAAGGGGCTCACCGTGGACCACGTCCTCCTTGACGCGCTTTAGAGCCTCTTCGTAAATGGCGTTTCCGGCCACCTTACCCGAAAGTTCGAGGGCCCTTTCGACCGAAACGCCGGCGGCAAAGAGCGTTGCAAACGTCCTCGAAAGCTTTGCCAGCGCACCTTTCGCAAAGAGGGGCCCAAAAAGCGGAAGTTTGAGCTGAAGGTAGTGGACCGCCCTTTTGAAGGGGTAAACCTTTTTGTATAGCAGGGTAAACAAGACGGCGAAGGCCAAAGTTCCGCCCAGAAAGTAGAGAACGTTTTCCTGAAGCCAGTTGGAGGCCTTAATCAGCATTTGCGTCATGGCGGGCAATTCGCCGCCGAGGGAGCGGTAAATCTGGGCGAAGGTGGGCACCAGAAAGTAGAGGATTGCAAAGGTGATAACGGCGGCCGTTATCGAAACGAAGGCGGGATAGAAGGAGGCCGACTTTATTTTGTTTACGATTTCGCTGATGCGCTTGTAGTAGTCGGAAACCTTGTAAAGGACCACGTCGAGCTGACCGGTTTCCTCCCCCACCTGAACCATGCTGACGAAAAAGTCGCCGAAAATCTTTTTCCGCCGCTCGAGGGCTTTGGAGAGGGAAACGCCCTCGCGGATTTCCTGCGCTATGGCCGCCAGCTCCCGCTTTAGAATGCGGTTGTCGATGGAATCGGCCACGAGCTCCAGCGCGTCGACAATACCTATTCCCGATTGAACCAGCGCCCCCAGCTGTTTGGCCACCACCGAAAGGTCCTTGGAGGAGACCCCTTTACCGATGGTAATCTCCATTTGCCAGATGCTTCGCCTCTGACCTTTTTGGGTTTTTTCCTCCTTGGGGGCGCGGACGGGCCGAACGTCGAGGGCTACCAGGTTCAGCTCGCGGAGTTTGGCCACCACCTCGACCGGCGAGGCGGCTTCAATCCTCTCGCGGTAGCGCTTTCCGGAGGCGTCGACGGCCTCGTATTCAAAAAGCGGCATCCTTTAAACCTCCTCCGCCAGGTGGGCAATCTGCGAGTAGGGAACGCCCAGAAGTTTTGCCAGCTCGACCGGGTCGGGCGAGTAGCGGACGGCGTCCTCGAGGGTAATTAGGCCCTCTTTGTAGAGCTTGGCCAGCGACTGGTTCATGGTCTGCATGCCCGTTTGGGCCTGGCCGCTTTGCATCAGGGCGTAAACCTGCTGGAGTTTGTTTTCCCTAATCAGGTTTCGAATGGCCTTGTTGGGTATTAAAAGTTCGTAGGCCAAAACCCTTCCGCCCCCTACTTTGGGTACGAGCCTCTGGGAAATTACGCCGGCGAGGGTAAAGGAAAGCTGAATTCTTATCTGCTCCTGCCTTTCGGGGGGAAAGACGTCGACTATACGGTTTATGGTCGATATGGCGGTGTTGGTGTGAAGGGTTCCGAAAACGAGGTGACCGGTTTCGGCGGCCCGCAGGGCCGTTTCTATGGTCTCGGCGTCGCGCATCTCACCGACCATGATGACGTCGGGGTCCTCCCTCAGGGCCGCCCGCAGGGCGTCGTTGAAGTTGGCCGCGTCGGTTCCTATTTCCCTCTGGTTGACGATGCCCTTTTTGTGCTTGAAGAGGTACTCAATCGGGTCCTCAATCGTCAGAACGTGGTGGGGAAAGTTTTCGAGAATGTAGTCTATCATCGCCGCCAAAGTGGTCGACTTACCGCTTCCGGTCGGTCCGGTCACCAAAACCAGACCCATCGACTTGTGGCAGAGGTCTATTATTCGGTCGGGAAGGCCCAGTTCCTTGTAGTGGGGAATGCGGGCGGGAAGACTCCGAAAGACGCCGGCCACCGTTCCGCGCTGATAGAAGGCGTTTACGCGAAAGCGACCGATGCCGGGAACGCCGAAGGAAAAGTCGACCTGCCCCTCTTCCTCCAGCGTTTTGCGGTAGCGCTCGCGCATTATTTCGAATATCAGCTTTTTGGACATGTCGGGGGTAACGACGGGAAATTGCTCGAGGGGTTTGATTTGACCGTCAACGCGGATGCGCGGCGGCGAACCGACCGTAATGTGAACGTCGGAGGCCCCCTGCTTTACCGCCTCTTCGAGGATGTTGGTTATGTAAACGTCCACGGACATAGAAAAAAGCCTCCCCTTGGGGGGTTTACCTCTATTTTAAAATTTGCCGACTATGCGCATACTGGTTACCGGGGCCGCCGGTTTTATCGGCTCCAACCTCGTAAAAGCCCTCCAAAACCGCTATCCCGAAGCCGAAATCGTCGCCGTCGACGACTTTTCCAGCGCTTCCTTTGAAAACCTGCTCGACTTTAAAGGGGAGCTCGTAACCGGGGACGTTTCCGACCGTCGGTTTTGGGAATACCTCGCCGACCTTTACGAGTTCGACGCCGTCTTTCACCAGGCGGCGATAACCGACACCACCGTTACCGACCAAAGGAGAATGACGGAGGTAAACACCCTCGCCTTTAAGTACCTGCTGGAAGTTGCCGTAAAGAGGTGGGGGGCAAAGGTAATTTACGCCTCTTCGGCGGCCGTTTACGGCAATTGCCCGGCTCCCATGCGCGAGGACGGATGCCTCAAACCGGAAAACGTCTACGGTTTTTCCAAACTGATGATGGACCGGACGGCGGAGGTCTACCTCAGGAGGTTTCCGCGGGCGCAAATAGTCGGCCTGCGCTACTTCAACGTCTACGGGCCCGGGGAGGCCCACAAAGGGCGTTTTGCCAGCATGGTCTATCAGCTGGCCGTTAAAATGGCCCGCGGCGAGAGGCCCCGCCTCTTTAAGTGGGGAGAGCAGCGGCGGGACTTCGTCTACGTTAAGGACGTCGTAAAGGCCAACCTCCTCGCCTTCGAAAGGGAGGTGAGGGGCATCTTCAACGTCGGTTTCGGAAAAGGCCGCAGCTTCAACGAATTGGTGGAAATTCTAAACCGCGTTCTCGGAACCGACTTCGAGCCCGAATACATCGACAACCCTTATCCCTTTTACCAGAACTACACCGAGGCGGACCTAACGCGTTCGAAAACCCTCTTGGGTTACGAACCGGAGTGGCCCCTCGAAAGGGGCGTCGAGGAATACGTAAAACTCCTGAGGGAGGAGGGAAAAATTTAAAAACCCTTTACGGGTTTGAAAGTTTTTCCTTGGCCAGTTTTTTGCCGAGCTCGACGCCGGGCTGGCCGAAGGGGTTTACGCCGAGCACCTGGGCCGCCGCCACCGTCGCCAGCATGTAGAGCATAAACAGGTATCCGAGGTTGAAGGCGCTGTAGCGGTCTATCAGGAGCTCCACCAGCGGGCGGCCCTTTCGGAGGAGGGCCTCCTTTGTTCCCGCGTAAAGGGCGTCGAAAACCTCCGAAACCTTCTTGCCGGCAACGTAGTCGTGAATAAGCACCTCGGGCGGAAGCGTGAGGTCGTAGTGGACCTCGCCCACCTTGACGAACTGGTACACCTTGTCGTCGGGGCCGTCCATAAATAGCTGGACCAGCGAATGCTGGTCGACCGTTCCGAGGGCCTTAAGGGGCGTTTGACCCTTGCCGTCCTTTCCCAAACTTTCGGCCCAAAGCTGGCTGTACCAAAAGGCGAAAGTGTAGACGAAGTTCCCGTAGGCGAACATTACCGAAACGTTTCTCCCGGCCAGGTAGTGGTCGACCTTAAATTGGGCCAGCCGAAGGGCCGGCGATTCGGGCCCGCGGGGACGGAGGGCCTCCTTCGCACCCTCCCAAAGCTCGTCGACGTCGAAGTCGACGAAGTGGGCGGGAACCAGTCCGGTGGAGGTCAGGACCGAAAAGCGGCCGTCGACCTCGGCCGGAATTTCGAAAAAGGGCGCCTCCAGGGCCCGCGCCATCCTTTCGAAGTTTTTGCCCCGGTCGCCCACAAAGAGGAGGTGCTCCGAAGGCTTTAGGCCCCTCCTTTTCAGTCCGTCCAAAACCAGGTTTAGAAAAACCACCGTTTCCAAAGTCGTTCCCGACTTGCTCACGAAACAAAAGGCGGTCCTTTTCCAGTCAAGACCCTCCAGGGTTTGCCGGACGAAGGTGGGGTCGAGGTTGTCCAAAAAGACGAGCCTCCTCGGAGTTTCGTTGAAGGCCCCGGCGAAGGCGTTTATGGTTTTGGCCCCTAAGGAGGAGCCGCCCATTCCGCAAACTACCATCGTTTCAAACTTTTCCTTTACCGGCTTGAGGCCCTCCTTGACCGCCTCTATCAGCTCCCTCCTTTCGAGCGTAAAAGGGGCTTCAAAAACGGCCCTTTCGTCGAAGGGAAAGGTAACCTCGACCGGCGAATAAAACGCGACTTCAACGCCCATTGGAAAAGTTTTTTAAGCCGAACCGTCAAAGAGTGCAAAAAAGAAGACCTCGGAGGCACCGGCCGACTTCAGCAAAAGGGCCAATTCGGCGGCCGTCGAACCGGTGGTAACGACGTCGTCGACTATTAAAAACCTCTTTCCCTTTACCGCCGGAGGCGGCAGGCGAAGTTCGAAAACGCCCTTTATCGCCGAGCGGCGCTCCCTTCCCTTTAGCCGCGCCAGCGGCCGCCTCGGCACCCACCGCCGCGAAAAAACCCTCGCGTACTCCGGATAGAGCCTTTTTAGAAGTTCCTCCGTTTGGTCAAAGCCCCTCGAAAACCAAACCCTCAAGGGGTGGGTGGGCACGAACGAAACCCAATCGGGGTCCACTTTCCTCAAAAACCTTTCGAAGGTGGGTTTGGCAACCTCGGCCAAAGGTTCCAGGAGTTTCTTTGCGCCCTGAAACTTTATCAGGTTTAAAAGGGTTTTGGCCGCCCCTTTGTAAGGGGCAAACGCCAAAACGCCGTCGGCGTAGGGAACCTCCCTGAAGGAGGGTTCGGGCCGAAGGGAATAGAGGCAAGGGTCGCAAACGAGGCCGTAAGCGCCCACCTCCCGCCTCTCGCAGTGGGCGCAAAATTCGCCAAAGAGGAGCTTTTCCAAAAGGTTCATTCGACCCTTTTGGCGTCGGACCAGAGCCAGTCGATACCGTAGTAGTCCCGAACCTCGGGAAGCATTATGTGGACTATTACGTCGCCGTAGTCGAGGACTATCCAGCGGTTCCACTCCCTGCCCTCGACGTGGTGGGGCAGTTCGCCCCTTCGCTTTTTAATCTCCTCCTCAACGTAGTCGGCCAGAGCCTTGGCGTGGGTGTCGGAGGTGGCCGACGCTATCACGAAGTAGTCGGTCAAAGAGGTTAGACCCCGAACGTCGAGGGCGGAGATGTTTTCGCCCTTTTTGTCGTCCAAAATCGAAACGATTTCCTTTACAAAATCCTTTCTATCCATGACCTTTCTTCCCTTTGCCCTTTTTTAATCTTTAAAAGTATTTCGTAGTTTTTGTCGCGGCCGAAACGCCGCTCGTAGAGCTTCAGGTTTTCTTCGGCCTTTTTCAGGGCCTCGGCGGCTATGCGGTCCCACCGGCGGGCCTGCTCCTTAAAGAATTCGACCCGCCTTTTGGCCGCCTCCTTGTCTTTTACCTCGCCCTCCTTAATTTGCTCCTCCAGCTTCTCGGCCTTTTTCAGGAATTCGCCCTTTTTCTTTGCCGCGTAAAGGGGAACGAGGTAGAGGTTTTTAACGTACCTAAAGAGGAGTTCCCTCTCGTCGAGGAGGTCGGAAAAGTTGTACAGCAGGAACTCGTAGCGCAGGGCCGCCGGATAGTAAAGGCCGTAGTTTTCGTAAAACTCGGCAACCAGCAGGTGGTGGCGGGCCAACCGCGCCAGCGCCTCGTTTTTGAGCTCCTCCAGCTGGGGCAGGTAGCGGCTGTCGGGAAATCGGCGGAGAAACTCCTCTATCAGGGCCAACGCCTTTTCGGCGTAAGTTTGGTCGCGCCAGGGGTCGGGTGAAATTTTCAGGTAGGCGCGGATGAGGTAAACGTAGGCCTCCTCAACGTTCGGCGCCGTCGGATAGTAGCTTACGTAGTCCTCCAACTCCAAAATGGCGTCCTCGTACTTTCCCGCCTTGTAGAGGGAAAGGGCGAGTTTGAACTTCAGGTCGCGAATTTGCTCCGGCGTGAGGTAGGCCATTCCCGCCTCGGCCTCCCTCAAAAGGCGGGCCGCCTCCCCGTAGTCACCCTTTTTGTAAAGCTCGACGCCCTTGGCGTAGTCGGAGGCCGCCTTCTTGGCCCTCTCCTCCTCCGTCGGTTTGCCGCAAGAGAGGACCAAAAGGAGGGACAAAAAGAGGGCCAAATTTCGACCGTTCATAGCGTCAAAAACTAATAGCTTAACCGGCGCCCTCCGAAAGGACCTACCGCACCACCTTCAAACCGTAAGAGCGCAAAACCTCCCTCAGCCGCTCCTCCTTTTCGGGCGGCATCTCGCACAAAGGCAGTCGGAAAGACTTTTCCTCTATAAGGCCGAGCATCCAAACCGCCGTCTTTACCGGAATCGGATTGGTGTCCATAAAGAGGGCCTTAAAGAGGGGAAAGAGCTCGTAGTGGAGCTTGCGCGCCCTTTCAAAGTCCCCTTTGAGGGCCGAGTGAACCATCTCCTTAACCTCTTTGGGAAGGACGTGGTTGGCAACCGAAACGACGCCGTCGGCCCCCAGCGCCATCATCGGCAAGGTCAGACTGTCGTCGCCCGAGTAGATTAAAAAGTCCTCGCCGAGAACGCGCCTCATTTCCGAAATGCGGTCCATGTCGGAAACGCTCTCTTTCGAACCGACTATGTTGGGACACTCCTCCCTCAGCCGCGCCAGCGTCGAAACCTCTATTTCCCTGCAGGTCCTACCCGGAATGTTGTAAACGATTATGGGAATGTCGACCTCCTTGGCCAGCGTTTTGTAGTGGCGGTAAAGACCCTCCTGGGAGGGTTTGTTGTAGTAGGGAACCACCACCAGGGCCGCGTCGGCCCCCGCCTCCTTGGCAAAACCCGTCAGCTCCACCGCCTCGTGGAGGGAGTTGGCACCCGTTCCCGCAATTACCGGAACGCGACCGGCCGCGTGCTTAACCGCAAACTCTATAACGCTGCGGTGTTCGTCGTAAGTCAAAGTCGGGCTCTCGCCCGTGGTTCCGCAGACCAAAATCGCGTCGGTGCCCTGCTCAATCTGATAGTCGATGAGGCGGGCCAGACCCTCGTAGTCGACCTCTTTCCCGCCGTTTTTAAAGGGCGTAATCAGGGCGATAATCGAACCCCTGAGGGTAAAACCGTCCATCGGACTCTCCTCCTTGCAAAGTTTAAAGTTTAACGACCCCGCGGGGACCGCCCTCCCCGCCGCATCACCCTTTTCGGTTAAAGACTCCTAATTTCCCTCCCATGGGCGAAGTTTTAATAGACCCCACCCTGACGGACAGGGAATTCGTCTTCGAGGACCGCACCGACGCCGGAAGGAAACTCGCCCTCCTTTTAAAGGAGCTGAACCTCGAAAACCCCGTCGTTTTGGCCATTCCCTCCGGGGGCATTCCCGTCGGAATTGAGGTGGCCAAGGCCCTCGGCGCCCCCCTCGTTCCCCTCGTCGTAAGGAAGGCCCAGCTGCCCTGGGACACCGAAGCCGGCTTTGGCGCCGTCAACCAGTTCGGCGACGTCGTTTTAAACGAGGAGGCGGTTGAAAGCCTCGGCCTGACGGCCGAGGAGGTTCAAACCCAGCTGACCAAGGCCCTCGAAAGCGTCCGGCGCCGCCTCGAGCTCTTTCAAACGCAAAGTCTTCCCTCCCTCGAGGGAAAGACCGCTATAATCGTCGACGACGGCCTGGCCTCCGGCTACACCCTCCTGGCCGCCCTCGAGGCCGTAAAACGGCTGAAACCCTCTAAAGTGGTCGTCGCCGTTCCCACCTGCAGCGCCGGCTCGGTTGCCCGCCTGGCCCCGCTGGTGGACCTCCTCGTTTGCGCCAACTACCGCCGAAACCTGCCCTTTGCCGTAGCCGCCGCCTACCGCCGGTGGCGCGACCTCGACGAGGAAGAGGTCCTGAGGATGCTCCAAAGCTATCCGCTCACCTACCGCTCCGGCTGAAGGTCGACCTCAAAGAGCTTTTCCCTCGAGGTTTCCCCCTTGAGGAGTTTCACCCTCGACTTGGAAACGCCGAAAAAGGAGGCCAAAAGTTCCCTTATCCTCTCGTTGGCCCTTCCCCCCTCGGGGGGGACCGAAACGCGGACCTCAAGGAGGTCCTCCGAAAGCCTTTTTACGCCCTCCTTCTTGGAGCGGGGTTTTGCCCTCACCCGGACCAGCATCAGGGTTTTCTGACCTCGTAGGTGCGGTAGGTGTCGAGGTCGACAATCACCAATATCGGAACGTCCTCGAAACACTTGGAATAGGCCAAAATCGGCTTGTCTATCAACGCCTCGCTCTCTATCGCCCTCTCGAGCTCCTCCGGGGTATTCCCCTTTATGGGATAGGAAACCTCGAGGTCGTAGACGTAAAAGCCGACCTTTTCGGTCCCCAACCTCTCTTTAATCAGCCTGTAGAGCATCTTGGCGTGGGTGTAGTAGTCGAGAACGTCGGTAGGTTCGTCGATGTGCTCCAAAAGCTCGTTGGAAAACTTCACGAAGTCCTTGAGGTTTCTGTCCTCCAAAAGCTTCTCCGCGTTTTCGCAGGCCTTTAGGACGATGAGGATGTTCTTGTCGTTGCTGAAGGCAACGAGGGCGCCGGCCGAACCCATCTTTAAAACCTCCGCCTCGAAGTTCTCCTTAAGTTTAAAGTTAATAAGGCGGTTTTGACAATCGTTAACCGACGGAGGTCCTAACTTTTTAAACCTACCGATGGAAAAAAAGAAGTTTACCGTCTGGGGGAGAAATCCGGTTATAGAGGCCCTGAGGGCGGGCCGAAGCATTGAAAAAATCTTCGTCGCCCACGACAGCCACCCCCCGCGCGAACTTCTAAAACTGGCCAAGGAAAGGGGCGTTAAGGTTCAAAAAGTTCCCCGCAAAAGGGTGGAGGAATTGGCCGGGACCAAAAAGACCCAGGGCGTCGTGGCCCTCCTTTCGCCGATATCCTACGTCGACGAGGAGGAACTCTTCAAAGAGGCGATAGAAAAAAACTCGTTTTTCGTCGTCCTCGACCACATAACCGACCCCCAAAACGTGGGAAACATCATCCGAACGACCGAACTCTTCGGCGGAGTCGGCGTTTTGTTACCCAAGGACCGGAGCAGCCCGATAAACGAAACGGTCGTAAAGGCCTCCGCCGGCGCCATCTTCCACCTCAAGGTGGCGAAAGTCCCCTCCCTCCAGCGGGCGCTCCGGCAGTTTAAAAAAATGGGCGGGTGGGTCGCCGCCGTCGAAACCGGCGGCAAGGACATAAGGGAGGTGGACTTTCCCTTTCCCCTGGCCGTGGTGGTCGGCTCCGAAGGGGAGGGAATTTCCAAAAGCGTCCTCGAGCAGTCGGACCTGATAGCGACCATTCCCACCGTCGGAAAGGTTCCCTCCCTCAACGTGGGGGCGGCGACCGCCATCGCCCTCTGGGAGATTAACCGCGACCGCCTCCCCAAGGTGGAACCCAAAATAGAAACTCCATGACGAGGACGAAACTCCTCCTTCCCCTTCTCCTGCTTTCCCTTTCCTGCACCCCTCCAAAGCGGGGCAAAACCTGCCTCCCCCCTCCGAAACTGGACTGGAACGCCGTTCCCCCTCCCTTTGAGGGGAAACTCCTGGTCGGTTCCTTTGAGGTGCCCTTTAAGTATTACCCCTCGAAGGACCGAATGGTCTTTCCCCTTACATTCGTCGGTTTCGTCGAATACCGAAACAAGACCCTGCGGTTGGGAGGGGAAAAACTGACCTTCCCGACCGAGTTGTGGAGGCTCCTTTCGGCCCGCCTTTTGGGACCCGACTGCCGCAAACGGGTCGCCGACGGCGGTTATCGCTTCACATCAAAACCCCTTCCCCACTTGACCGTCTCGCTCCTTACCGACGGGGAGGCCCGGCCGCTGGAGGCCGAAGTTTGCAACCCCTACGGGTGCGCGAAGGCAACCTACCGCCGCGCGGGCGCCCGCACGCTCGTAGAGGTCGAAAAGGACCTCCGCAGACTGCTCTTTTCGGTTCCGACCTTTTAGTCCTTTTCGACGAGAAACCAGCGAATACCGTCCTCAAAGTACTCCTTTAAAACCCTAAAGCCCAAGCGGCGGAAGGCCTCCAGCGCGCCCTCGTGGGTGTCGGCCCTTATCGGCCCGCCCGCCAGCCTCTCGAGCTCCTCCACCAAACGGCGGGCCACCCCCCTTTTCCTGTACTCCGGCTTTACGAAAACGTCGTAAAGGTAGGTGTGGTTTTTCTTCCTGCGGGCGTAGAGAAAGCCGACCGGCTCGCCCTTTTCGTTTTTGGCCACCAAAAGAAAAGAGCCCGGATAGGCCTCGTAGTTTCGGTAGTAGTTAACCGCGTCGTAGCGCTCCTGGTAAATCTTCAGGCCCCTTTCGGGGGAACCGTAAATGGCCCCCAACATGTCGCGAAGCATGGGAAAGAAACTTCCGAAGTCCTCCATCCTCTCCCACCTTTCGACGGTAATCTCCTTCTCCTTTACCGCCATAAGGTTTTAAAATTGGCCCCGCTCCCGATGGAGGAAAAAAGACGCCTTCTCCTGGAGGCCCTCGAGGAGGCCAAAAAGGCCTTCGAAAAGGGCGAGGTGCCCGTCGGATGCGTGATAGCCAAAAACGGGAAGGTGGTGGCCCGGGCCCACAACCGCGTCGAGGAACTGTCCGACCCCACCGCCCACGCCGAAATTCTCGCCATCCGCGAAGCGGCATCGAAGTTAGGAATAAAGGCCCTTCGGGATTGCGAAATTTTCGTCACGCTGGAGCCCTGCCCCATGTGCGCCGGCGCCGTGGCCCTGGCCGGCTTTAAAAAACTCTACTTCGGGACCGAAAACGAAAAACACGGTGCGGTCCTGACCAAGTTCTTCCTCCTCGAGGAGTACAAAATTCCTTGGGAACTTCTCAGGTGCGGGGAGTGCTCCGAACTTTTAAAGGAGTTCTTTCGAAAACTCCGCCGAGAGGACGACGAAAAAGACTGAAGGACCTTTCGCGGCGCCTAAGACCGCCGCACCCTTTACGGGACACCCCCTTTCCGCTACCGCGAAAGGGACCGCGAAAAACGGCAAAGGGTTTAGAGTTTTTTCAGAAACTCCTTTATCCGGTCAACGCCCTCTTTCAACCTCTCGAGGGAAGAGGCGTAGGCGAACCTTACGAACCCCTCGGTGTCGTTTCGGCCGAAGTCCACTCCCGGAGTTACCGCAACGCCCGCCTCCTCCAAAAGCCTTTTTGCAAACTCGAAGCCGCCGAGACCGTATCGGTCAACCCCGGCCCATACGTAAAAGGCCCCCTCCGGCCGGGCCGGAACTTCGAAAAGCTCCTTGAGCTCGCCGTAAAGAAAGTCGCGCCTTTTTTTAAAAGTTTCGCGAACGAAGTTTTGATGGCTTTCGTCGCGAAGCGCCTCGGCCGCAACCAGCTGGCTCAAAGTCGGCGGGGAGATAAAGAGGTTTTGGGCCACCACCTGAAGCCGGCGAACCCACTCTTTAGGAACTATCGCCCAACCGAGCCTGTAGCCGGGCATGCAAAAAAACTTTGAAAAACCGCCCACGACGACGGCCCGGTCGGAAAACTCCAAGGCCGTGGACGCCCTCTTTTCGTATTCCAAACCGTGGTAAATCTCGTCGGAAATAAAAACGAGGTCCCTTTCGAGGGCAAACTCGGCCAATTCCCTAAGAGTGGTTTCGGAATAAACGTTTCCCACCGGATTGGAGGGAGAAGTGACCAAGAACCCTTTTAGGTTTTTCTCCCTTTTTGTCGCCTCCTCGAGGAGGTCGGCCCGCAGTTCGTAATCCGTTTCGGGTCCCACCGGAACCGCCGCCGGTCTCAGGCAGTAAATCTTTGCAAAGTTGGGATAGCAGGGATAGCCGGGGTCGGTAAAGGCGACCGCCTCCCCGGGCTCAAAAAGGGCGGAAAAAATCAGGGAAAAGGCCCCGCTCGTTCCGGTCGTAATTACCACCCTTTCGGGGTCAACTTCCACCCCGTACCTTCGAAGGTAATACTCGGCAACCGCCTCGCGGAGTTCCCAAATACCCAAAGAATGGGTGTAGCCGCGGGCTTTGTCCTTAAAGCGCTCTACGGCCTCCAAAACCCTCGGCGAGGGCGGAAGGTCGGGCTCACCTATCTCCATGTGGATTACATCCCTTCCCTCCCTTTCGAGTTCCTTAGCCCTTTCGAGAATTTCCATAACGATGAAGGGT
>JAADCT010000038.1 GCA_013154305.1 Aquificota bacterium | reverse complement strand
CGCTCTTTTTTTGCCCTTTCGAGGCGTTTTAAAACCTTTTTGTACTTTTCGAGGGCCAAACGGCGTTTGAGGCCCTTAAGGCGGTCGAGGAAAACTTTTCCCTGCAGGTGGTCCAGTTCGTGTTGGATTACCACGGCGGGGAAGCCTTCAAACTCGAATTCTTCCTCCTGTCCTTCGGGAGTCAGGGCTTTTACCTTAACCCAATAGGCCCTTTCGACCTCGGCCGCAACGCCGGGAACCGAAAGACAAGCCTCTTTGTAGGTTTGCTTACCCTCGGCGGCCACTATTTTCGGATTTATCAAAGTAAGCTTTACGGGTTGGACGCCTTCTTTGACCGAGGTGTCAACGACCACTATCGAGTAGGGAAGGCCTATCTGGTTGCAGGCCAAACCGACGCCTCCTTCCTCGTACATGGTGTCCCACATGTCGTCCACTATTCGGATTACCTCGTCACTTAATTCCTGCACCGGTTTGGTGGGCTTTCTCAGAACCTCGTGGGGGTAAACGACTATCTCCCTCTTCGCCATTTCGGGCTATAAATTATCGCCCCCGTCGGGAAAAGGTTTATAGGAAAAAAACCGGCAAGAGGTCAGAGGTTCAAAAGTTTTTTAATCTTCTCCTCGGTGGGGTTTTCTACTATCCCCTTTTCGGTGATTATTGCGGTTATCAGCTCGGCGGGCGTAACGTCAAAGCCCAGGTGCAGGGCGTCGCTTTCGGCCGGAGCTATTTGACAACCGAAGCAGTTTTTTACCTCCTCGGGCGAGCGCTCCTCTATCGGTATTTCCTCACCCGAAACCAGCCCGGGGTCGAAGGTGGAGGTGGGTGCCGCTACGAAAAAGGGCACGCCGTGCTCCTTCGCCAAAACGGCGAGCGAGTAGGTGCCTATTTTGTTGGCGGTGTCGCCGCGGCGCGTTATGCGGTCGGCCCCTACTATCACGGCGTCGACGAGGCCCTTTTTCATTAAAAATCCGGCCGCGTTGTCGGTAATTATTCGGTGGGGTATTCCCTCCTTAAGGAGTTCCCACGCCGTCAGGCGCGAGCCTTGAAGGTAGGGTCTCGTTTCGTCGACCCAAACGAAGGGCCTTTGGCCGGCGCGGTGGGCGCTGCGGATTACGCCGAGGGCGGTTCCCCAGCCGGCGGTTGCCAAGGCCCCGGTGTTGCAGTGGGTTAAAACTTTCGCCCCTTCGGGAAGCAGACGGCGGCCCAGCTCGCCGATTTTGAGGTTGGTCTCGTAGTCTTCCCGCTCGATAGAGCGGGCTTCTTCTTCGAGGTCCCCGCCTTCTTTTAGGACCTTTTGCATTCGTTCGAGGGCCCAAAAGAGGTTTACGGCCGTCGGTCGCGTGTTTTTTAAAGTTTCGTAGACCTTTTGGGGGTCTTCTTTCTGATACTTGACGCCGAGGACGAAACCGTAGGCGGCGACGCACCCTATGGCGGGCGCGCCCCTTACGACCATGTTTTTAATGGCTTCGGCTACGGCCCGATAGTCGGTCAGTTCGAGCCACTCCTCCTTTCGGGGTAGTTTGAGCTGATTTAGCAGTTTTAACCTTCCGGGTTCCCAGACGAAAGCTTTGACCTCCATCGGTAATAAGGTCAATTTTGCGACCGGGCGTAGTCGAGAAGGTCGGTTTTTATCCTCAAAGAGTAGGTTTCGAAGAGGTCCACCAAGGCGGAACGGAAGGCCAAGGTTCCCCTCGAGGGGTCGGGAAGGGCGACGAACTTCGAAAGGTGGTAGCGAAGCGTCCTTTCGGGGAGCCGAATTTCGAAGTCGAGCGAAAAGGTGTAGCCGCCGAAGCGGTTTTCGGTTATCGCACTGCCGCGGTAGTCGACCGAATTTACGACGACCTCAATCGGTTTCCCCCTTTCGCAGTCGTAGACCCAACCGGTTTCGAGAAAAAGGCGCGTTATCTCCCCCGAAAGGTAGGTGGTCACGAACCCCCTTTCGACGGGGTTGTCGTTTTTTACCTCTATTCCGCAAAAGGGAGGACCGGCGGCCACCGCCCCCGAAAGGAGCAAACTTATCATTAACACTATGCGTAAAGACATCCTTAGAAAATTATCGCGTTTCGAGGACCTCTCGAGGGAGGAGGTCCACGAGGCCCTGACCTCGATAGTAAAGGGCGAGGCGACCGAGGGACAGGTGGGCGCCTTCATTATGGGTATGGCGATGAAGGGGGCCTCGGTGGAGGAAATTACCGCGGCGGCCGAAAAGTTCAGGGAGTGGGCCACGCCGGTTCCCTACGCGCGGCCGGAGGAACTGCTGGATACGGCGGGAACGGGCGGCGACAAGGTCGACACCTTTAACGTTTCGACGATGGCGGCCTTCGTGGCGGCGGCGGCCGGTGCCAAAGTCGCCAAGCACGGAAACCGCGCCGTCTCCAGTAAGTGCGGGAGCGCCGACTTCGTCGAGGCCCTCGGGGCAAAGGTGGAGGTTTCCCCCGAAGGGGCTTTGGAACTCTTAAAAGAGACCAACTTCGCTTTTTTGTTTGCGCCGCTCTACCACCCTGCGATGAAGGGGGTGGCCAAGGTGCGGAGGGAGGTCGGCGTCCGCTCGCTCTTTAATTTGGTAGGCCCCCTTTCGAACCCGGCGCGGGCGCGGCGGCAGTTGGTGGGCGTTTACGACGCTTCCTTGGTAAGACCGCTGGCGGAGGTTCTCAAAAACTTGGGCGTCCTTCGGGGGTTCGTGGTTCACGGTTTGGAGGGCCTCGACGAGGTTTCGATTTCGGGAAAGACCCTCGTGGGGGAGGTAAGGGAGGGCGAGGTTCTCCTCTACGAGGTCGAGCCGGAGGACTTCGGCCTAAAGAGGTGGCCGGTCGAGGCCGTCGCCGGCGGCGATTGCGGAAAAAACGCCGAGATTTTCAAACGCATTTTGGAGGGAAAGGAGGGTCCCGAGACCGACTTTTTGGTCCTCAACGCCGCCTTTGCCCTGACGGCGGCCGGTTTGGTCGAAAGTCCCAAAGAAGGGGTCGAATTGGCCCGCGAAACCTTAAGGAGCGGAAAGGTCGCCGAAACCGTTTCGAGGTTCGTAGAACTTTCCAACCGCCTCGCGACCTGAAGGTCTATCCTCTTTATACCTTTTTTAGGTTTGGAAAATGAGGGAAAAGGACCTTAAAAAGCTCGAACTGGACAAGATACTCCAAAGGGTCAAGCTCTACGCCTCCTCCCCCGCAACGGAGGACTACGCGGACCGGCAAAGGCCCCACCGGTCGGAGATAAAGGTCCGCGAGGAGGTCCGCGACACGGAAACCTTTTTAAAACTCCTCCAAAGCGGCGTAAACTTCCCGATAGGGAGCTTTGCCGACATTAAACCCCATCTGAAACGCTCTAAAATAGAGGGCGCAATCCTTTCGGTCAAAGAACTTTTTGAAATTTTGAAGGTGATTACCACGCTCCGCGTGGTGAAAGACTACCTAAAAAGGCTATCCAAGGAATACCCCAACCTCCAAAAGTTTGCCAAAGAGATAGGAACCTTTAAGGAGGTCGAGAGCGAACTCCGCCACGCGA
>JAADCT010000005.1 GCA_013154305.1 Aquificota bacterium | reverse complement strand
GGGAGTCGAACCCGCACGCCCCGAAGGGCACCGTCCCCTCAAGACGGCGCGTCTGCCAGTTCCGCCACTCCGGCTGGGGGGATGGTGCCGAGTTCTGGGGGTTCCACCCGGCGCACTAGACAGCTTTGCAACCCTCCGAGGGGTTGCTTAAGTGGTGGCCCAGGGCGGAGTCGAACCGCCGACACCCCGGTTTTCAGCCGGGTGCTCTACCACCTGAGCTACCGGGCCTTTTCCGAACCCCCAAGGAACCCTTACCCGAGAGTAAAAAATATACCCCAAAGGGCGGATGCAGTCAAGCCCTTTTGAGGACGACCTTCCTTTCGCCCTCCTCTACGAGGACCTCCTCAACGAACCGTCCCTTCGGGGAAATTTTAACCCCGCCGCCGAAGGCGGCCTTCCAACCCCTTCCCTCGAACTTAAAAGAGAGGGGTCCGGTCGCGCGGGCCCTGACCTTTACGCGGAAAAGGTCGTGGTAAAAGGAGGTCAGAAAGAGGGCCAAGGTTTTGGCGGCGGGCGAAACGGCGACCTCCAGCGGCAGGTGGTCCTCCCACTCCAGCGGTTTGGAGAAGTTCAGCGGAACCTTCGACAGGGCCCTAAAGAGGAGGCTTAGGACCTCGCCCTCGCCCTCGAGGCGGTAGCAGTAAAAAATTCCGAACTTTTGACCGAAGTAGAGTTTCCCCTTCCCGTCGGTCAGGTAAAAGGAGCCGTCGGGGGCCATTTCCACCCGAAGGGAAACCCTTTTTCGCTCGCCCTCCTTTTCGAGGACGAAGTCGAAGCGGTCCTCTATGAGGAGGTTGAACTTTTCCCTCAAAACCTTGTCCGGGTAAAAGGCCTCGACCCTCTCGCCCTTTTTCGGAACGGAGTAGTCGCGGAGCTCCAGTCCCTCCCTGACGTAGGCGTCTATTACGAACGGAACGGTGGGAGCTCCGACTTTCGGCGTCAGCTGGACGTGCATGTGAATGTGGGGTTGGGGCGAATAGCCGCTGTTTCCGCAAAGGCCCAGAAGCGTTCCCCTCTCGACGCGGTCGCCCTTTTTGACCTTTATCGAGTTTTGGGCAAAGTGGGCCAGGAGGACGTAAAAACCCCTCCAGTCGTAGATGAGGACGTAGTTGCCCCAATTGTTTTCCTTGTCGGCCTGGCCGGGCGGGTTGTCGGGAAAGCCGTCCACCACCTCCACCACCGTTCCCGAGACGGGCGAAAGAACCGGTTTCCGGTAGGCGTAGTAGTCGGTAAGGTAGTAGCCGCTGCCGCGGTAGGTTTTCCCCTCCTCGTCGGTAATTACGAAGTCGAGGGCGTGGCGCCACGGCCCCTTGTGGGTCCACTCGCCGTCGAAGCCCTGCCAAACGGTCCACCTTCCGCTGAAGGGAAGGCCCACCTCCCTTCCCACCAGAGGAAAGCGGCGGCTGTAGGCCAAAAAGTGGTCCAGGCTTCTTTCGGGCGAACCGAGGTAAAGCCAATTTCGGTACCTAAATCCCAAAACCGAAAGGGTGTAGACGAAGAGCAAAACCACCGCGTTGAAGGGCAGGGCGAAAATCGGCAGACCGTAGTATTGGAAAAAGACCTTGGCCGCCTCGACGACCGGAACGGCCGTCAGCACTCCCGCCAGCGCCAGCAGGTAGCTTTTGGGGTGGGGAACCAAGAAGACGCCGCCGAGCGCCACGGCCGTCAGCACGAAGTTAAAGGCGGAAGGGTCGCCGAAGACCTCCTCCGGCGTCAGGCCCATTTGGAGGAGAAAGAGGGTTCCGGCGGCGTAGCCGGTAGCCGCCAAGAAGGCCGCTATGGGGGAGAACCTCAAAAGGAGCAAAAAGACGAGCAGACCGACCAAGGGTTGCGGATAAAAGAATACGGCCCCGAGGGAGGAAAAAAAGCCCTGGAGCCACTGCGGGAGGTCCCAAAGCCACTCCCACCCCGGCCGGTGGGGATAGAGGTAGTAAACGAAGAGGTTGGAATACTTGTAGGCCGCCAGGTAGGCGACGATGCTGACCAAAACGAAGGGTATCGACAAAACGGGCAAACCGAGGTAGTAACCCATTACGTTGGATAGGGTGTAGGTCACCAAAAAGGTGAGGATTGAAAGGACCACTATGAGGGAAAGCGTCAGGGGCGAAAGCTTGAAGAGGAAACCTATTCCCAATCCGACCAAAAGGGGGTTGTAAATGTAGTAGTCCAAACTGGTAAAGGTTTTGGAAAGGCCCAAAAACTTGGCAAACAGGTAGGCCGAAATTATGGCAACGGCCCCCGAAAGGCCCACGTTTAGGTCCAAAAAGGTTAAAAGTAAAAGGGCCAAACCCAACCTCAGCGAGGGTAAAAACAAAATGCCGGAATAGGCCTTGGCTATCGGTTCCACCACCTCGGTCAAAAGCCGCCGGTGGTCAAAACGCCGCAGCAGCCCCAACATTAAATAATGAAAACTGTAATGGCTTTCAGAAGGGCTTTACCGGTTTTGGCATTGGCGCTGCCGGCAACCGCCGCACCCGTAAAGTTTTTCGTCGCACCCTACTTTACCGGCATCTTTTATTCGGGCAGCGACGTAAAGGATACGGGTGCCAACTTCGCCCTGTACGGTTCGGCGTCGATAAACTACGGCGAGCACGTGGTCGAGGGCCTTTACGGCTACACGCGGATAAAGTTTAAGGGAAACGCCTCCAACTGGAACGAGAACGACTACGCCGTCGCCTACACCGGCTACGGGCTCTATCCGCTTTACTTCAGGCTTGGCGCCTACTACATTGCGACCGACAACGACCACTATTCCGACGGGGGAAAGGTCTTTTTCGGCGACGTGGGTTTGGTTCAAAAGTTTAAGTACGACTTTGGAACCTTCGTTTCCTACAGCGACTACCGCAGGGGCGTGGCCGCCCTGCAACTTAGACCCCACGCCGGCTTTTACCGCTGGAAGGACTTTTACAGCGGCTTTTACTTTGGCGCCGACCTTACCTACATCAACGTAAAAAATCCGCAAAACATCGGAATAACGAAGAAAAACTACTATTCGGCCGGTGCTTCGGTGACCTACTTCACCGGATACTATTCGATTACCGCCTCCGGTTGGGTCGGCGAAAGGACCCTGATGGTGGACAAGGGCGGCTTTGTAGTCTACAACCTGGAGGAAAAGTACAAGGGAGGGGTGGCCCTCGAAGGTAAGCTCTTTTACAAAAAGAACCTGACCTTCGGTCTTTCGGCCGGTTACCAACTGTACAAGGAAATTTCGACTAAAAACGACGTTGGAGTTTTCTCCATCACCGCCTCGATTGGCTACAGTTTCTAAAACTAATGGGAAAGATAGTTTCCACAATTGCGGTTTTAGTCCTGGCCCTGGTTTCCTTCTCCCTCTCTTACGAGGAGATTAAGAGGGCCTACGAAAAGTCTTACCTTTACGAGAGGCTCGGCGACTACAAGAACGCCATAAGGGTTTTAATGCCGGTATACGAAGCCTATCCGGAGGGCTACACCGTAAACCTGAGGTTGGGCTGGCTCTACTACCTTTGGGGAAAGTACAAGAATTCGGAATTTCACTACCGGAAGGCGGTAAAGGCCGTACCTTCCTCGGCGGAGGCTAAGCTGGGGCTTTCGCTTCCCCTTTCGGCCCAGCAGAAGTGGAACGAGGTCGAGAGTTTAATGTACCGAGTTTTGGCCGTCGATTACTACAACTACTACGGAAACCTGAGGCTGTGCCAGGCGCTGAGGGAACAAAAGAAGTACGACCTGATGATGGCGGTGGCCAAAAAGATGTTGGCCCTCTATCCTACCTCGGTTCCCTTTTTGGTCTACCTGGCCGAGGGCTACTACCTGACGGGGAAAAAGGAGGAGGCCGAAAACCTTTTTAGGGACGTTTTGATTTTGGACCCGGAAAACGTGACGGCCAAAAAGTACCTCCGACTGCTGGAGGAAGAAGGGGAAAAGGAAACCGAAGAGGGTTCGAAAGGGGAACCTTCAGACCAGTCTTAGGTGTTCGGGAAGGCGCTCCCTCCTTTCGACGTCCTCTATGTTTTCCGCCTCCCTTATCAGGTGCACCTTCCCCTCGGTGTCTATCAAAACCACGTTGGGGCGGTAGCGGATAAACTGCATCCACTGGGTGACGTTGTAGGCGCCGACGGGCGACAGAATCAGGCGCGTTCCCCGCGGCAGCGGAGGCAGGTATTCGAGGTCGTTGATAACGTCGATGTTCATGCAAAGGGGGCCGTAGAGAACGCTCGGTTCGGGGGCCCCGCTGACGGGCCGGTCGACCTCCACCTTGAAGTTGTACCAGAAGGCGGTAAAGAGGATGTTGACGCCGGCGTCCAATATGTAGCCCTTGAGGCCGTTGGGCAAACGCTTGGTGGCGTAAACGGTCGTAATGCAGTAGCCGGCCTCGTCGACTATGGCCCGTCCGGCCTCTATTATCAGCTTGGGAAAGTCGCCGGGCCTAAGGCTTTCGAGAAGGGCGGTGGTGATTCGCTCGGCGTATTCTTCAATGTCGGGAACGGCCACCTCCGGCGGAAGGTACACGCCCTTTAACCGATTTTTGGAGGGGAAACCGCCCCCTATGTCGAGGTATTCAATCTTAAAGCCGTACTTGTCCTCAACCAGGTAGGCGAAGGAGACCATTTTTCGGACCTCGTTTTCGTAGGCCTTCGGTTCGAGGATGAAGGTGCCCATGTGGCAGTGGAGGCCGTTTAGCTCCAGCCACTCGCTGGCGGCTATGCGTTTGACGGCGTCCTCGGCCTGCCCGCTTTCGAGGTTAAATCCGAATCGGCTCCACTGGGGTTGAATGCCGGTGTCCATGTTTATGCGGATGCCGATTTTGACCTTTTGGCCCAGCTCCTTTGCAACCTCCTCGATGTCGGCGAGCTCCTCGAAGGTGTCGGCGTTAATTCGGGCGCCCTCCAAAATTGCGGTCCTCAGGGCCTCCTTGGGTTTGTAGGGACCGTTAAAGACTATTTGACTTCCGGGAATGCCGAGCCGGCGGGCCTTTTCGTACTCGAATTCGGAAACCACCTCGGCCGTTTCACCCTCTTGGTGCAATACGGCGCATATGGCCTTTAGATAGTTGGTTTTGTAAGACCAGGTAAATTCGACGTTGGGATAGCGGGTTTCGAAGGCCTGCCGAAAGCGTCTGAACTGCTGGCGGAGCTTCCGCTCGGAAAAGACGAAAAGGGGAGAGCCGAAGCGCGCGACCAGCTCCTCCACGGGAACGCCGTCGATTTCGGTCCGAACCCTCCGGGAGAAGTAAGCCTTGCCGCTCAGCTTGTTGGCCACCCCGACGTTTATTCGATTGATGACCGGTTTTTCGTACGCCTTTTTCATAGTGAAGTTATTTTCGTCCCATCGGAGGGTCGGAGGTCTTAGCGCAAACGGGGAGAAAGGACCGACCTACCGCGGGCGGTTAAATATTCTTAAATCCCTTAATGGGTTGTACGCTCTTTGTTATCCGCCACGCCGAAAGCGAGTGGAACCCGATAGGCCGCTATCAGGGACTTTTGAATCCCGACCTCTCGGAGAGGGGAAAAAAGCAGGCCCTCCTGCTGGCCGAGGAGCTGAAGGACAAAGGTATCGAGCTGATATACACCTCGCCTCTTCTCAGGACCAAAAGAACGGCGGAGGTTTTGGCCCGCGTTTTGGGCGTTCCGCTCGTCGAGGACGAGAGGGTGGTGGAAATCGACCACGGGGTTTGGAGCGGAAAACTGGTCGAGGAGGTAAAAAGGGAATACCCCCAAATGTTTGAAACCTGGATTAGGGAACCTTGGAAGGTCGACTTTCCCGGCGGCGAAAACCTCCAAAAGGTCTACGAGAGGGTGAAAGAATTCCTCGAGGAGGTGAAGAAAAAGCACGAGGGACAAACCGTCGCCGTCGTCTCCCACACGGTTCCCATACGGGCCCTTTACTGCGCCGCCCTCGGCCTGCCGATAGAATACTTTTGGAGTTTCGGCTGCGACAACGCCTCCTATTCGATAGTGAAGTTCGAAGAGGACCGAACCACCCTCCACAAGCTGAACGTGACCTGCCACCTGGAGAGGGCCGGCCTTTACGAGGAGGCCCACCGCGCCCTCTGAAACTCCTCCAGCCGTCGCAGGTCCTCGGGCCGGTTGAGGTTAAGAAGACACTCCGGTTTTATCCCCTCCCTCAGGAGCTCCCCTTCCCTTACGACCTCAAATCGGTCGAGAAACTGCTTCAAGGAGAGGCGGTTTTCCGAAAGGGCCTTCTCGGCGGCGGGTAAAAAGGACTTAAGGTAGACCGCCGCGGTAAAGTGGAGCTTTCCCCCCACCTCGGGAACGATTCCGAAGACCTTCCCCTTCGGCGGTCTGCCTTTCAAAAACTCCACCAGGCGGGGACAAAGGAGGGGAAGGTCGACGGCGAAAAAGAGGTTTTTCTCAAAGGGCGAGTGCCTCAAACCCGTAACGATTCCCGCCAACGGACTTTGAACCTCAAACCCGTCCGTTATCAGGTTTTCTATTCCGAGCGACCGGTAGGAGTCCGCCTTCTCCTCCTTGGTAACGACGAAGGTGGGCAGAAAGTTTGAAAGAAACCGGTAAAGGTGCAAAATCAGCGGTTTTCCTCCAAAAGGGAGGAGGGCCTTGTCGAAGCCCATTCGGCGCGAGCGGCCGCCGGCCAGCAGGTAGGCGTGCATTTTAACACCTTAAAATTTAAAGGTCTCGATGTCCCTGCGGGTTTTGCGCTTTTTAACCGCCGGCGAGAGCCACGGCAAGGGTTTGGTGGCGATTTTGGAGGGCCTTCCGGCCAACCTTGAGGTTTCGGCCGACGACGTAAACCGAGAGCTGGCGCGCCGCCAAAAGGGCTACGGCCGCGGCGGACGGATGAAGATAGAAAGGGACCGCGTCGAGTTTATTTCGGGAGTCCGCTTCGGTCGGACGATAGGTTCGCCGATTGCGATGGTTATTTGGAACCGCGACTTCGAAAACTGGAAGGAGAGGATGAAGGCCGAGGGCCAACCCCCGGAGGGCTACAAACCCTTTACGCGGCCGCGGCCGGGCCACGCCGACCTCGCCGGCGGCATTAAGTACAACCAGCGCGACCTGAGAAACGTTTTGGAGAGGAGCTCGGCGCGGGAGACGGCCGCCCGCGTCGCCGTAGGCGCCCTCTGCAAGAAGTTTTTGTCCGAATTCGGCATAAAAGTCGGAAGCTACGTAAAGGTTTTGGGCGGCTACAAGGTCAGGGAGATGCCCGTCGACCTTTGGAGTCGGCACCTCAAGGCCGAACAATCGGAGGTTCGAATTCCCAACCCCCTCGAGGACCCTCTGGTAAAGAGGCTAATCGACGAGACGAAGGAAAAGGGGGAGACCCTCGGCGGGGTTATCGAGGTTTTTGCCCTCGGCGTCCCGCCGGGGCTGGGGAGCCACGTTCAGTGGGACCGGCGTCTCGACGGCCGCATAGCGCAGGCGATGATGTCGATACAGGCCATAAAGGGCGTGGAAATCGGCGCCGGTTTCGGAACCGCCTACCTGCCGGGAAGCCGGGTTATGGACGAAATTGGCTACAGTCCCGACAGGGGATTTTTCAGGTATTCGAACAACATGGGGGGTCTCGAGGGCGGCATAACGAACGGCGAACCGATAGTCGTCCGCATCGCGATGAAGCCTATTCCGACGCTGATGTCGCCGCTGAGAAGCGTGGATGTTGAGACCAAGGAAGAGGTTAAGGCCATGAAGGAGCGCTCCGACGTGACGGCGGTCCCCGCCGCCTCGGTGGTGGCCGAGGCGATGCTGGCGATAGTTTTGGCCGACGCCCTTTTGGAAAAGCTCGGCGGCGACTTCATGGAGGAGGTTAAGGAGCGGTTCAAAAAGTACCTGGAATTCGTTAAAAACTTTTAACGGAGGACATGACCGGTTGGGCAATCGGGGCGTTTTTCGCCCTTTTGGGATTGGGCGTCTTCTCGCTGGGGGTTCGGCTTCCGTCCGCCCTTCCGCCGGCCGAGGTTCCCGGCGTTGCCAACGCCACGGTAAAGATTTACGAGGTTTCGGAAAACGGCGGCTTGCTCCTGCGGTGGGTCGAAAAAACGGGGGACCTTCCCGGGTTCCTCGGCCGCTTTGACCCCCACGCGGAGGAACTTCGGCCCTCAAAACTTTACCTTTACGCGGTCGAGGGCGGTTGTTATCGCAATCCCTCCGGCGAAAACTACTGCAGGAGGATAAAAGGCACCTTCCACGCCTTCGCGTGGGGAAAAACGGTTAGGGACCTGAAGGGGGAAGTAAGGGTGTCGCCCCTGACGGAGCTTCTCTTCGAGGGCACCGCCAAGTTGGTAAAGTACGGTTTTGACCCCGAGAGGTTTGAAAAAGAAAGTAATTGGCTCCTCGGCCGGTGGCTCGACGACGTCGACGGCGACGGTAAAGTGGACCTGAAGGACGCCCTCACTTTCGACGCGCGTCGCGACCGGGAAAAGCTCAAAAGCGGCGTTCCGCCCGCTTACGAGAGGGTTTTGGAAAAGGTTTTGGAGGGCGAAATTCTCGACCGCGGTCCCTTTAAACTCGGAGAGGTGGGCCGGGCCGGTGGCGTTTTCGGCACCATTAAAAAGGTGCCCGGAAAACCCTTACTTTTTGCCTTCGGCTACGAGTTTCTCGTCTACGAATACAGCCGCAACGGAAGTCTGTCCCTTTTGTCCTCGTGGCAACCGCCGGCGCTGGACCCCGAAACGGGCGAATGCCATTACAACTCCGCCAGCTTTATCGTTTCTTCACCCGACGGCAGGCTCGTCTTTTTGAGAAATTCCTGCACCTGGGAATGGGATAAAAAATTGCGCGAGGACCTGGTTTACGCGCTCGACGTTTCCGACCCGACCAATCCGAAGCCGCTCGGCGCTCTTCGCTTTAACTTCACTTACGACGAGGGCGTGCTCTACCAACTGGGCGGAACCTTCGACCCCGTCAGGGGAAGGCTTTACCTTGAGGCCGACGAATCGGGCGTCCTCGTTTACGAATTTAAGAATAAGGAGTTTAAGTTCGTTAAGGCAATACGGGCCGACGAGGTGGTCCTATCCAAGGACGGCCGATACGCTTACCTGATTAACGGCAGCGAGGAACTTTTGGCGGTCGACGCCCAAACGCTCAAACCGGTAAAACGGTTGAAGTTGCCGCTGGAGGGGGCCGTCATTTCCCTCGTCTTTTCTCCGGACGGGAGGCGACTTTACGCCGGCACCGACGCCGGGGCGTTGGGAATTTTCGACGCCTCCGACCCGCTCCGGCCGAAGCTCCTCAAACGCGCCTTTGCCGGCGTTCCCTTAAAACCGATAGAAAGTTCCCCCGACCTGATTTACTCCTCCGGTAATTTGCTCCGCGTCGGGGAGGAAACGGAACTTTTCGTCGACCTTTTGTGGGATTACTACGGGGCCGAATTCTCACACGAAGGAAACTTGGCCTTTTTGGTGAGCTTCCCGGGTTCCGTGGAGGCGGCCTTTACGGGCGTTTCTACGCCTCACGCGGTCAGGGCGGTTTACCTCTACGACTACGGCGACACTTTGGACGCTCGCAGAAATCTCTTTTTCGCAGTTGAGGAGGAAGAAGGAAACCTCCTCTTAAAGGTCTACGAGGTCGGACCCGACTTTTCCCTCCAGCCGGTCGCAAGAGCGCCGATTACCGCCTTCGGCGGTAGGAAGTTCTTTGAGCTGGCGGCTTCCAAGGGCTTGCTTTTCGTTAAAAACGGGAACGCGGTGGCCGTTTACGACGCCGCCGACCCGAAGGCCCTCCGGCCGCTGGGCATCCTCCGGTTTTCCGAAGGAAAAGTGGTCGCCCTCCGGGCAAACTACGAAAAAAACTTTGCCCTGGTTCTGGTCGAGACGGAAGGTGCCGTTTTCGTCCGCTCAATCGGTTTAAACGAAAGGGGTCTCCCCGCCGAGTTTAAAACTTTGCGCTTTGAAAACGCAACCGAGGTCGAAGGACCGAAGTTTACCCCCGACGGCGCCCACGCGTTTTTAGCGGTGGACGAAAAGCTGTTGGTGCTGGAGACCGCCGACCCTTCGTCGGTAAAGGTTGCGGGCGACCTCTTGGAGCTTCTTAAAAGGAAGCTGTCGGTCCAAAAAGGGGAGAAAGTTTTAAAAACCGGGGACGGTTGCCTTTGCGGGTGCGAAGCCGCCGAAAGCGTTCCCTTCAACGTCGAAAGCTTTTCGGTGGACTCCTTCGACGTCGGCCCCGGCGGCCTTTTGGCGGCCGTATCTTACAACGAAGGAATTATTTTGGACGTTTCCGACCCCCTCAGGCCGAGGTTTTTGAGCACTTTCGTTACCCATGATGGGCCGGACGTTTTTCTGACCGCCAACGGGAAAATGGTTCTGGCCGACTACCACCCCTATGCGGGTTACTTTTGGGAGCTTTGGGACCTGTCGGACCCGAAAAATCCGAAGGAATTGGGAAGGTTCAGGCCCGTTTTTACTTACGGCGAAGTCTTTAAGCTGCCGGGAACCGACGCTCTCGTTTTCACCGGCAAAAAACTTTTCGTTATAGACCCGTTTGTTCTCGACCTCGAGTAGGTTTCCCTTCCCCTCTACCTCCCTTTTGGGAATTGAAGGAGGACCGCCGGCCGGAGGCCGAAAAAGAGGCCCTTTACCCGAAAGAGGTATCGGTATAGGACCGAAACCGCCGCCCCCCTTTCAACCCTCCCGCAGAGGTTTGCCCTAATTCCTCCGTTTCTGAAAAAGTTGACGGTTAAGACTTTTCCCTTTACCGGAACGCGGCCGTTTTCGAGGGAAATCCTTTCACCGCAAAAGGAGAGGTAGAGCCTTCCCCTTTTGAGGGCCTCCTCCGGTTCGTCGCCGAAGGTGCGGTTTTGAAGGAGGTAAAAACTCCACAGGTAGGGGGGGAAGGAAAGGCTCTTTTTCGGTTTTTCCCAAAAGGAGAACTTAACGTGGTGGTCGAGGCCTCCCGCTACCGGCATCCTTCCGCCGGTTCTTTCCAAGTAGAGGAGGACCCAATCCTTAACGGGGACCAACCGCGGAAAGTAGTCGAGGGCCCTCAGTCCCAAAAGGGGATAAAGGAGGAGAAAGCGGACCGCCAAGTGGAGTTTGACGAGGGGATTGGCCCTTACGAGGGCGTCCTTGAGGTCGACCAGCTCGTAGAGGAAGTTTTCGGGATAGTTTCCCCTCCAGCGGTATTCGTCCTTTTTTCCGTGGTTGGGGTGGGCGACGACGAAAAGGCCGTTTCCGAGCGCAAGCAGGCGACCGTAGCGGGGGTCCTGAAACTCGACGCCTACGGAAAAGAGGTCCCGCGAAGCGGGCTTTACGACCTCTTTAAAAAGGTCGTTTTCGTGGTCGGTTATAAAGACTCTAGAAATGCCCAGCCGCCGGGCGGCCTCCTCCAGCTCCTCCGGCTTTCCCAGACTGTCGTAGGAAAACTGGGTGTGGACGTGGAGGACGAAACTCCTTTGGTTTTCGGTTCGGGGCTCTCTTTCCTCCTTCGGGCAGTCCTCGACCTCGAAAACCCCCCAAGGGTAAACGACCTCGAAAAAGAGGACCCAAAGGAGGAGAAGGAGAAAAAGCCACTCCATCGGAGAAACTATTTTTCGCGGCCCTCTAAGGAGGTTTCGGGGAGGTCTCAAAGCCTTCGGTAGTAGAGTTCGTGAATGCTTTTTAGGCCCAGCTTTAGCAGCAGGAGGCGGTCGAGGCCCACCGAAACGCCGGCGTAAAGAGGCGGCAGCTTTTCGTGAATTCGGACGAATTCCTCGTCGAGGGGGAGGTTCAGCTTTCGGGAAACCCTTTCGAGGCGGCGGCGAACCTCAAACGGGTCGTTTACTTCGGTGTAGCCGTTGGCCAGCTCGAGGCCAAAGAGGTAAAGTTCAAAGCGCTCGCAAACGCCCCCGCGGCAGCGCGCCAGCGCCCCGAAGGGCTCGGGAAAGTCGTAGACGAAGGTGGGACCCTCAAAGCCGAGGTGCTTTTCCAGCTCGACGTAGGCGCGCCAAAAGAGGGTCTCGAGGTCCTCTTCGGGTTCGAAATGAATCCCCGCCGCCTCCAGCCCTTTTTTAAGGGCTTTTTCCGAGGAGAGGTCGGGAACGAAACCGAGATACCTCTTAAAGGCCTCCTCCAACCTCAGCATCAGCGGCTCGGCGGGAACCTCCCTTCCGCCGTAGCGGACGAAGGGTCCAAAGAGCTCTTTGAGGAGAAGGGAAAGCTCCTCCATCAGGTATCGGTAGTCCTCTCCCACCTTGTAGTATTCGAGCATCAGAAATTCCAGGTCGTGGAGGCGGCCGCCCTCGCGGTCCCTGAAGGCGTGGCAGATTTGGAAGATGCTCCTTCCGAAGCGCGCCAAAAGCTTTTTCATCGGGTACTCGGGCGAGGTGTGGAGAAAGAGGCGACGCCGCCCCAAACCGGGAACGGAAGCTTCGCAGACTATCGGATAAACGTTGTCGTCGAGGTTGGGATAGGGGAGGAGGTAAGGGGTAATCACCTCGGCGTAGCCCCTCCCTTTGAAAAAGGACCTAACGCGGTCCAGAAATTCTTCGACCTCCCTTAGTTGGTCCATCGGATAAAAACCTCTTAAAGGTTGGGTTCCCCAATCAAGACGGCCCTTTTTCGGAGGCACTCGACGACCCTTCGGGCGTTCTCTTTGCGGACGAAGTAAACGCGACCGCCGAAGGGGCTTTTTTTCTCCTTCATCGGAGCGACGCGAAGGTAGCCCAGCTCGGGCGATGCGGCGTAGCCGGTGGTGTAGTCGGGGTCGTCGCTGACGCAGAGTTCGGCCTCGACGCCGCAGAGGGCGTTTTTGGTCGCCAGCGCGAGGGCGTCGAGCGTCCTTTCGGTAAAACCCCTTTGAAGGAGGAGGCGTTTGACCCTCGGTCGGTCGAGCCAGTCGAAGAGGATGGTCCTGACGGGGTTTCCGCCGTTTAAGACCTCACCCGTTTGCGGGTCGACCAGCAGGGCCCCCGGAAGGTTTTGACCCCCCGGTCCCACCCCCGAGGTGAGTTTGGCCAGCCACCTCCTGACCAAGGAGCGGTCTATTCCGAGCTTTTCCTCAAAGAGGGCGGAAACGAAAGAGTGCGCCAGGGGGACGCAGGAAAAGCGGTGGTCCTTTAGGGGAAGCGACCTTTCGACCACCTCGGGAGGAGAGGAAAGTTTTTCCACCTTAATGGATTGAAAGTCCCACTCGCCCTTCGGGCGGCGGTGGAGTTCCAAAATCGTTTCCTCCAAGAGGTCCTCGGTAACGATGCGCTCCTGACCCGAGACGTGGCGCCCGCCCGAGGCCGCCCTCATTCGGACCGAGTAGAAAGTCTTCATCAAAGAAAGGAAAGGTTAGGAGCCCCGCTCCGCGGGGACCAGGAACCTTTTAAAAAAGTCGGTCAGTATTCGAAAGCGCTCCGCGAGAACCTTGGGCTTTTGGCGGTTCCTTTGGGAAACGTTTTCCCTCCAGGCGGGGAGGGAAGAGAGCTCCTTCACCCTTTGCGGGAGAAGCTCGACGCCGTACTCCTCGGCGGGAACGGCCTTTTTCTCGGCCTCGTAGAGGGCGTAGCCCAAAAAGTCCCACCAATAGGAACTTTTAACGGCGTCTATCCCGACCTCGGTCTTCAGGCTTTGGTGGAGCACCTTGAGGTCGGCGGCGCGGCGCGCCAGCGTTTCCTCGTCCCACTCGGAGAGAAACTTCTTGGTCCTTTTAAAGAGCCAGTCGTAAAACTTGGAAAACTTGAATTCCTCCTCGGGGTTGAGGTCCCCCTCGGTCCAATCGCGGGCGACCGAAAGGGCGGCCAGACCCCTCGAAAGGAGGGCAAAGCCCAACATCCTCCTTTTGGAGACCTCCCTTCCGACCTCGGCCAGGAGCTTCGACTTTTCGCCCGAGAAGGTTAGCGCGTAGAGGAGTTCGGCCTCGTTCAGGGGCGTCGGCTTGTAGTTAAGCCGGGTGAAGATTTCCCTCGCCACGTCGAAGTCGGAAACGCCCGAGTAAACGACGACGCCGAGTTCGGCGTTCCTTATCCGGTTTTGCAGGTGTTCGGGAAGGTCCCTAAAGCGTTTTCCCTCCAGTTCTTCGGCCAATTGCCCGTCGAGGTGCGTCAGGGTGGGGTCGAGCTTAATCGCGTACTCGTTGTCGAGAAATTGGATAATCGAACTTACCCGCTGGAGACCGTCGAGGATGCGGTAGGTTCCGTCCTCGGCCTCCAAAAGGGTTATTTCGGGCAAACCTATAGTTAAAAGCGAGTATATCGCCTCCGACTTTTTAGTTCGGTTCCAAACGCTTCCCCTCTGAAAGTCGGGGCTGACCACCTGCCCCTCCTTGTGGCGGCTGTAAAGCGTCGCCGCGTCCCAAACCTTTCTTTGCCTCACCACCATATCCAGAGCAAAATTTAAAAAGGTAAAGGAGAAACTTCAAAGCTTTAGACCGCAAAAGTTCAGAGTTTTATCTGTTTTATCGAAAGAATTTCGGGAATTTGTTTGAGAAGTTCGAGGGCCTCCTCGGGGGCCGGCTCGTCGAGGTTCAAAATGCCTATGGCCCTGCCGCCCTTTTTCTCCCTTCCGAGTTTGAAACCGGCTATGTTCACCTTAAACCTGCCGAGGACGTTTCCTATCTTTCCTATCACCCCGGGAATGTCCTTGTTTTCGAACACCAGGAGGATTCCCTCGGGCTCGACGTAGACCTTAAAGTTGTCTATTTGAACGAAGCGGGGAAGGTACCCTTCGAGGACGCTTCCGGCGACGCTCCTTTTGCCGCGGTCGGTGTAGACGGTAACCTTAACGAGGTGTTTGAAGTCGGGGCTCTCCTCGCTGGCCACCTCCTCAACCTTAATGCCCTTTTCCCTGGCCAGGAAGGGGGCGTTCAGAATGTTTACCGGATAGTCGACGGTCTCCTTAAGGATGCCGCTGAGGACGGCGGCGGTTATGGGTTTGACGTGCTCGGCGATGTCGCCGTAGACCTCGACCTTGACCTCCCTGGGGTGGACGCCCGCCCATTGGACGATGAAGCGGCCCATCTTTTCGGCCAGGTCGAGGACGGGTTTGATGAGGCCGAGGGCCTCCAGGTCGGGGAAGGGGGCGTTGACCACGTGCTCGGGCGTTTCACCCTTTAGGGCCTTGAGAACCTGCTGGGCGACCATTATCGCAACGTTGGCCTGCGACTCCTTGGTGTTGGCACCTATGTGGGGCGAGAGCGACAGGTTTATCCTCCCCTCGTCCCAAAGCTTTACGAGGGCGTCGATGAATTCCTTGGGCGGCGGTTCGGGCCTGAACACGTCCAGGGCTATTCCCTTTATCTTGCCCGTCTTGGCGACCTCGACCAGGTCCTCCTGGTTGATTATTCCGCCCCGCGCGCAGTTTACCAGGTAGACGCCGTCTTTCATCAGCTCGAGCTCGCGTTTGGAAATCATGTTCAGCGTTTCCTCGGTCAGGGGCGCGTGGATGGTAAGAACGTCGACCTCTTTAAGCATGTCGTCGAGGTTGTCGACCAGCTTAACGCCGAGGCGCTCGGCCTTTTCGGGCGGAATGTAGGGGTCGTAGGCGTAGACCTCCATCCCGAAGGCCTTGGCCCTTATCGCCACCTGGGAACCTATGTTTCCCAAACCTATTATTCCGAGCTTTTTGCCGAAGAGCTCTTCGCCCATAAACTTTTTGCGCTCCCACTTCCCTTCGGCGACCGACTGGTGGGCCCTGTGGCCGTTTCTCATAATGGTCAGCATGTGCATCAGGGTCAGCTCGGTCGCCCCTATGGTGTTGGCGCCGGGCGTGTTTACGACCAGTATTCCCCTCTTTGAGCACTCCTCCAGGTCGACGTTGTCGACGCCAACGCCGGCGCGGCCCACGACCTTAAGGTTTTTCGCCCGCTCGAGGAGCTCCTTGTTTACCGGCGTGCGGCTTCGGGTTATTATCGCGTGGTAGTTTTCGATAATTTCGAGAAGTTCCTCAAAGGGGATTTCCGGTCGGTAGTCGACCTCCACCTCGGGGTCGCTTCGGAGGATTTTCAGACCCTCTTCGGCAATCGGGTCGGTGATTATAACCTTGTAGGTCATAAGCTTCTTTTATAGTACCACCGGCGGGGGCCGTCGCCTCCCTCCCCTTTTTGGCAAAAGGGGTTTCGAAAAAACGACCCCGAGGGGAAAGACGAGGGCCTACATCCTTTCGGGGGCCGAAATGCCGATGAAGTGAAACAGGAGTCGCAGGGCGGTGCGGACGGCCTTGAGCAGCGCCAGGCGGGCCTTCATCAGCTCCTCGTCGTCGACCATGACCCGGTAGTGGTTGTAGTAGTAGTGAAAGTCCTTGACGAGGTCCACCGCCAACTGCGGCAGCAGGTGCACCTCCCTGCTTTTGGCTATCGAAACCAGCTCGTCCTTTAGCGTTGCCAGGTGTTTTATCAGCTCCAGCTCCGTTTCGCTGCCGAGTAGCTCGGGGTTAAACTCGAAGGGTTCCTCGGCGTCGAAACCCTTTCGGGCCTTTACCTCGCGGAAGATTCCGCTGATGCGGGCGTGCGCGTATTGGACGTAAAAGACGGGGTTTTCGGAGCTTTCCTCCTTTGCCTTTTCCACGTCAAACTCGAGCGGGGTGTCGGCCCTTTTGGTGATAAACCAAAAGCGGACGACGTCCTTTCCGACCTCGTCCAGAAGCTCGCGGAGGGTCACGAACGAACCGGCCCTCTTAGACATCTTTACCTCTTTGCCGCCCCTAAAGAGCTTTACCAGTTGGATGAGTTCGACCTCCAGCCAGTCGGGGTTTACGCCGAAGGCCTGAACGGCCGCCTTCACGCGGGGAACGTAACCGTGGTGGTCGGCACCCCAAACGTTTACGACCTTGTGAAAGCCCCTCAGGTACTTGTTGTAGTGGTAGGCGATGTCGCTGGCGAAGTAGGTGTAGGAGCCGTCGCTCTTTATTACGACCCGGTCCTTGTCGTCGCCGAAGGCGGTGGTTTTGAACCAAACGGCCCCGTCCTTTTCGTAAAGCAGACCCTTTTCCCGCAAGTAGTTGAGCGTCTTTTCCACGTACTTGGTTTGGTAGAGGCTCCTTTCGGAAAACCACACGTCGAAGCGAACGCCGAAGTCCTCCAGGTCGGTCTTTATCTCCTCGAGCATCTTCCTCAGGCCGAACTCCGAAAGGAAGGAAACGGCCTCCTCCTTGGAGAGTTCCAAGATTTGTTCCCTGTAGAGGTCGTAAACCTCCTCGGCCAGCTCCTTTACGTACTCGCCGCGGTAGCCGCCTTTTTCAAACTCCTCGCCTATCTCCCTAAAGAGGGTCGAAATTTTGGCGTAGAGTTGGTCCTTTTTGGTGGCCTCTCCGGGCGGTGCCATCAGGTAGGAGGCGGAGCTGTAGGCCCCCTCGTAGACCTTCGAAAGCATCAGCTCCAGATAGCGGTAGAGTATCGAAAGGCCCAAAAGTCTTATCTGGTTGCCGGCGTCGTTGACGTAGTACTCGCGGACCACCTCGTAGCCGTAAAACTCGAGGAGGTTGGCGATAACGTCGCCGACGACCGCGCCGCGCCCGTGGCCCAGGTGGAGGGGCCCGGTGGGATTTGCGCTGACGTATTCGACCTGAACCTTCCTCCCGAGGCCGAGGTTTTGGCGATAGTAGTCAAAGCCCTTTTCCAAAATGTCCCGAAGGGCTCCGTAATAAAAGTCCTTGGAAAAGCGGACGTTGATGAAGGCGGGTTTTGCGACCTCGACGCTCTCAAAGGCGGGACTTTTTCTAAGCTCGGCGGCAATCTCCTCCGCTACTTGGGGCGGGCTCTTTTTGAGGGTTTTGGCGAGCAAAAAGGCCACGTTGGTCGCCAGGTCGCCGAATTCCTTCCGGCGGGGTTTTTCGACCTTGAAGTCGACCCCCTCGAGGTTGAACTTCTCCTTGAGGACCTTTTTCAGTTCCTCCCTCAGGAATTCCTGCATCAGGAAGTTATGAATTATTGCACCGCGGGGCTTTAAAAAACTTTCGGCGGTGGCCCTTGTTTCGGAAAAGGCGGCTGTGCAATAATTCCTTAGACTTCTTACGGCGGGAGGCGTTGCGGATGGACAGAGAGCAGCTTTACAAAGAGTGCGAGAAGAAACTCCAGGAGGAGCGCGAAAAAATCGTCAAGGCCTACATCCACAAGCAGGAAACCCAGGAGCGAATAAGCGAGGACTACAAGGAGCCCTCCGACGTGGAGGACCTCGGCCAGATGACTTACACCGAAGAGCTCTTGGACAAGCTGTCGCAGCGCGACATGTTTATCCTGCGCGAAATCGACTACGCGCTGGAGAAGATTAAAAACGGAACCTACGGCATCTGTGAGGGTTGCGGAGTCGAAATTCCCGAAGAGCGCCTTTGCGCCATTCCCTGGACGCGCTACTGCGCCAAGTGCGCCGAGGAATACGAGCAGCTCTACGGAACCTACATGGAACCTTCCGGGTTTGAAAACTACTCCGACATAAGGATAGAGCGGGAGGACATTACGGAGGAGTAGGAAAACTTTTTGCCCCTTTTTGTGCTCTTTCTCACCTTTTGAAACCGCCGCGGTGGTAGATTGTTAGTTTCGACTTTTTCGGGGAAGGTTTCTTCCGAAACTTCCTCGTCGCGAGGCGGAAAAAGTCTTCCCCGACCGAAAAAGGAGACCGCTGGAAATGTTTGAAAGGTTTAACCTGTCGGAGGAAACGCTGAAGGCCCTCCGCAAAAAGGGATATCGGAAACCCACCCCCGTTCAGGAAAAGGCCGTTCCCCTCCTGCTCGAGGGAAGGGACCTCGTCGGTCAGGCCCAAACGGGAACGGGAAAGACGGCCGCCTTCGGCCTTCCGGCGGTCGAGCTGGTCGACCCCTCCCGGGGAGAGGTTCAGGTTCTCGTCTTGGTCCCGACGAGGGAGCTGGCAATTCAGGTTGCCAAAGAGGTCGGAGAGCTGGGGAGGGAGCGGGGCGTAAAGGTTTTGGCCCTCTACGGCGGAAAGCCGGTGGCCGGTCAGGTCGAGCTTCTCAGGCGCCTGCGGCCGCAGGTGGTGGTCGGAACGCCCGGGCGCATCCGCGACCTGCTGGAAAGGGGCGTTTTGGACCTGTCAAAGGTGCGCTTTTTCGTCCTCGACGAGGCCGACCGCATGCTCGACATGGGCTTTATCGACGACATCGAGTTCATCCACTCCAAGACGCCGCCCCGAAAGCAAACGGCCCTCTTTTCGGCGACCCTGCCCGAGGAAATCCGTCCGGTAATAAAAAGGTTTCTCAGGCCCGACCACGGGGAGGTCCGGATTGAGCCGGAAAAGCCCACCGCGGAAAAAGTTTCCCAGACGGTATACCGCGTCAGGGAGGAGGAGCTCTTTGACACCTTCCTGAGGAAGCTGGAGGAAACCCCTTTCAGGAAGGCGATAGTCTTTACCCAGACGAAGGTCGAGGCCGACGAGCTGGCGCGGCGCTTGAGGCGCGCGGGTTTCAGGGCCGAGGCCATCCACGGCGACCACTCCCAAACCAGGCGCGAGCGCGTCCTGAGGGACTTCCGCCGGGGGCGGATAGACCTCTTGGTGGCCACCGACGTGGCGGCCCGCGGCCTCGACATAAGCGGGGTGGACGCCGTTTTCAACTACAAGCTTCCGCTGGACGCCGAAAGCTACGTTCACCGAATAGGGCGGACGGGAAGGGCCGGCCGCGAAGGGGTTGCCCTCTCCTTCAGCTCCGACCGCGAGGACGACCGCCTGCAGCGGGTTCGAAAGGTCGCCGGGGACGCCTTCCGGTTCGTAAACCTCTCCGACCGACCGGTGGAAAGCGGCGGTAGGAGACCCTCCTCCGGGGGGAGGTTCAAAAAAACCTTCGGCGGAAGGAAGGGGAAGGGAACCTTCGGAAGGAGGCGTTCTTTCGGAAACCCCTCCGGGGGAGGCTAATTTTCCTCCCCCGCGGGTTTTATCCTCACCGGATAGTTGTGGAGGACGATTTCCCGAAGGCGGTATTGGCCGGCGACCAAAACCCTTTCAACGCCCTCGAGGTTTCCCCTGACGCAGGCCCTTTGGCCAGAAACGGCCAAAACCTCGACCGGATGGGCCTTCGGCGTCGGGTCGACGACGAAGGTCCCCCCCTCGAGGTAGAGAACGGCGCCGAAGGGAACCAGGTAGCCCTCGCACTCGCCCGTTTGCAGCTCGACGGTTAAAAAGCTTTCGGTGGGAAGGGGCAGTTCGGGAACCTTTACCTCGACCAACTTGAGGTCGTTTTCGGCCGCCGGAAGGACCTTCGAGACGGTCAGCTCCAGTTTCCTGCCGCCGAGGGTCAAGACGGCCTTTTCACCGACGGGGGTTTCCTTGGGAACGCGGACCAGGAGGCGGTATTCGCCCTCCTTCTCTATTCCCAAAACGGGTTGACCCGGTCCGACGAAGGACCCCTCGCGGGCGTAGAGCTTCACCACCCTCCCGTCGTAGGGGGCGACGATTTTCGAATACCTCTCGACGGTCTCCCGGAGGCTTTGAATTTCGGCCTCGGTCGCCTTTACCTGCGCCACGGCGTTTTCGTATTGGGCGCGGGCCTGCTCGAGGGCCGCCTCGGAGTTTTCGAGGGCCTCCCGCGAGAGGCCGCCGCTCTCGTAGAGCCTCAGATTGCGCTCGTAAGTCTTTTTCTGAATTTGGTAGTAGACGAAGGCCGCTTGCGCGGCGGCCTTGAGGGCTTCGAGCTTTGCCTCGGCGGCCTCGAGCCTGCTTTTTAGCTCGGTAGGGTCGACGACCGCCAGCAGGTCGCCGGCTCTAAAGGAGTCGCCCTCTTTCACCAAGAGTTTTTCCACCAGTCCGCCGCCCTTGGAGGCCAAAACGCCCTTGTCGGCGGCCTCGTAATAGGCCCTGAAGGGCTCAAAAACCTCCAGCTTCCCCTTCAAAACGGGAGCGGCCGAAACGGTGTAGGGCACCACGACGGGTTTACCCAACTTTTTCAGCTCCTCCTTTCGCTCCTTTACCTTGTAAAGGCCGTAGCCGAAAAAGGCGACCAAAACGAGGATTACGACCAAAAGGTATCGCTTCATAAAGGGCAAATTGTCGTTGCGGGACCCCGCCTTTTCAATAACGCGGTCAAAAAAGGAAATTTGGGCGGCCTTAAAATAGCGACCTATGTCTTTTGTCGAGTTCGTCTTTCGACGAAAGTACCTCTTTTTCGCCGTCTTTGCGATATTAACGGTTTTGGGCGTAATCGGCTACTTTACGCTGCCGAAAAAACTCTTTCCCGACATAGAGAGGCCCCACGTGGTGGTCGTTACCAAGTTTCCCGGCGCCGACGCCGACACGGTGGCCACCTACGTGACCATTCCGCTCGAGAGGCGCCTTCAGACGATTTCCCTCGTGAGGAGGATTACCTCCACCTCCCTCGACGGGGTTTCGACGATAGACGTCGAATTCGAATACGGAAAGGACATAAACGTTGCGGCCCTCGACGTTATAAACGAGATAAAGAAGGTTTCCCTCCCCGAAGGGGCCTTACCTCCGATAGTTTTTAAAAAGGACAGCTCAACGCCCCCGGTGATAGTTTTGGCGGTGGCGCCGAAGCGGGGCTCGCCCCTTTCCCTGGCCGACGCGAGGGAAATTGCCGAAAACCAAATTAAGGACCGCCTCCTGAGACTGCCCCACGTTAGGAACGTCGACGTTTTCGGCGGCTACCAAAAGGAGGTCCGAATCGAACTCGACCTTCAAAAGCTTAAGGAATACGGTCTTACGCCCGACTTCGTTCTACGCGTAATTTTGGCCTCCAACAGGAACGTTCCCGTCGGCCTGCTGATAGGCGAGGAGGACGAGCTTACCGTCAAGCTTTTGGGAAGGGCAGAAAGTTTGAAAGAGCTTGAAAACCTGCCGCTGACGCCCTCGCTGCGGCTCAAGGACGTTGCGGAGGTAAGGTTTGCCTACGCCGAGCCGAGGAGCTTTTTTTTCGCCAACGGCCGGGAGGCGATAGCGCTGGCCGTCCAAAGGCTCGAAAACGGCGACTACCTGAAGACGATAGAGGAGGTTGAAAAACTTCTTCCGGAGCTCCAAAGGGATTACCCCCAACTGGAGATTACGATTGCCGACAGCCTTAAGGGTATCACCCAAACCTCCTTCTACAACATGCTGGAGGTCCTCCGCGACGCGGTGATTTTCACCCTTTTGGTGATGTTCCTCTTTTTGGCCAACAGCCGCCTGACGCTGGGCGTGATATTCTCCATACCCCTCGTCTACGTCGGTTCCATCGGCATTATGAAGCTTTTGAACATCGAATTTAACATCGTTTCCGAAACGGGTCTGATTTTGGCGCTGGCCATGCTGGCCGACGACGCCGTCGTCATTTTGGAAAACATCGAAAGGCACATAGCCGCCGGCGTCGAGAGCGTTAAGGAGGCGGTGATAAACGGAACCAAGGAGGTCATGTTTGCGGTGGCCGGCGGTTCCTTGGCCATTACGGCCGTTTTGGTTCCCCTCTTTTTCGTCGGCGGTTACGCCGGAAAGGTTTTCGAATACCTCATTTCGACGCTGATTATCGCCATTTGGGTTTCCTGGTTCGTTTCGGTTACCTTTTTGCCCCTCTTTGCGGCCTTTATGTTCCGAAAGGGGGAGGTTAAGCCGACCTTCGTCGACCGCCTGGTCGAGCGCTTCGTCATCCCCGTTTTGGTCGACCCGATTAGGAACCTCTACGTGGCCCTCGTTCAAAACTTCGTCGAGAGGCCCAAGGTTTTTCCCCTCTACCTGGCGGCGGTCGTTTTGATGCTCCTTCTGTCGGTGAAGGTGGTCGTTCCCGTCCTCGGTAAGGACACGATGCCGCCGATGGACACCGGCGTGCTGCTGGGAACGGTCCAGCTCGACTCCGACCTGCCCCACCACCGCGTCAGGGAGGTGGCCGACCGAATTGTCCGCATTTTGGAGGAGGAAAGGGAGAGGAAGCTCGAAAGGTACTACCTGGCCTTCGGAACCGAGCCGGGCGTGATTACCGTGGGGGGAGGCGGCGGCCTCCAGACGGCCAAGCTGGTTTTGACCTACGCCAACCGCTTTGAGAGGAACGAAACGATTTGGCAAATCGAACACCGCCTGATGAGGAAAATCGGTTCGATAGAGGGCGTAAAGCAAATTTCTTTGGTGGCCCAAGGTTCGACTCCCCTTTCCTCGATTAAGGCCACCGTCGACGCGGTCCTCCTTTCGGACGACTATCGGGAACTCTTCCCCTACGGGGAAAAGCTCTACTACCTTTACCTCGACATTAAGGGTGCCTCCTCGGTGATGCTCTCTTGGGTTCCCGACAGTTTGGAGGTTCGATTCATTCCCGACTTCAGGAGCATGAACTACTACGGTGTGGGCCTGGCGGAGGTGGCCGCCCAAATCGCCACCGCCGTCGGCGGTAAGGTTTCCTCCACCTTCGTCGTTCCCAACGAAACGCCCCTGCCGGTGGTGGTAAGGCTGTCGCCCGCCGACCGCGCAACGCTCGAGGACCTGCGGTCGCTTCCCGTATCGACCCGAAGGGGAACGGTTCCCCTCTCGGCCCTCGGAAGGTTGGAGGTGGCACCGAAGCCGCCGATGATTACCCGCGAGGACCTTAAGTACTCGCTGGAGGTTTTGGTCCAAAAGGACACGGCCCCGTCGTCGCTGGTAATAGCCCAGGCCCACAAAATTAACGCCGAGTTTGCCAAAACCCTGCCGCCCCACGTCGAGCTGGTCGACAAGGGGGAATTCGGAACGATGAACGAGGCTCTGACCAAAATGGCGGTGGCCTTTTTGGTGGGCGCCGTTTTCGCCTACTTCGTTCTGGTCGTGGCCTTTGAATCGCTCCTGACGCCCGTTGCGATAATCCTTTCAATTCCACTGGCGGCCGTCGGAAGCATGTGGTTTTTGCTCTTTGGCAACCAGCACCGCTGCGCCCCCGCGATGATGGGTCTTATCCTCGTTTCGGGAATTATCATCCGCAACGCCATACTGCTCATAGACTTTGCCGAGGAGTACCTAAGGCGCTTCGGCGACCTCAAGAAGGCGGTGGTGGAGGCCGTCCGCGTAAGAACCCGGCCGGTTTTGATGACGGCCTTTGCGACCGTCGCCGGATTGATACCGATAGCGATGCAAAAGGCCATAGGCCTCGAGAGGTTGGCCCCGCTGGCGTGGGTCGCCATCGGCGGCCTTTTGGTGGGAACCTTTTTGACGCTCGTTTACGTTCCGATGTTTTACTACCTCTTTCACCGACTGAGGGAGCGCTTCGGAGGTAATCCCAATGAGGTTTAAACTGTGGGCGGGTCTCCTGCTTCCGACGCTGGCCCTTTCGCTGACGCCGAAGGAGGCCGTCGAGCTGGCGCTCAAAAACAATCCGTCCCTGGCGGCCTACCGCGAGGGTATCGGTGCCGCCGAAAACGCCCTGCGGGCCCAGGTGGCGGCGCGCTTTGGCGAACTCTCCCTCCTTTGGAACTACAACCAATACAAGTTCGCCCGGGTGGTGGCCCCCATAAGCTCCTTTCCCCTCCTAAGGGACGACCAGGTTCGCATTTACGGTTTTCAATACCGCGTTCGCCTCTTTGACGGTTGCGGCCAGCTTTTTTTAATCCGCGCCAAGGCGGCCGAGGCCGAGCTGGCCCGCCTCGACTACGAACGGGCCGCCCGCGAGCTGGCCCGCCTCGTAAAGGAGGCCTACTTCGACTATCTGAAGGCGCGGGCGCGCCTTTTGGCCCTCCAAAAACGGCTGGAGGCGACCGAAAAACTCCTGGAGGTGGTAAAAACGGGCTACGAAACGGGAAAGTTTCCGCTGGTCGACCTCCTTCAGGTTAGGGCGGAACTGGAGGCGGTAAGGGGGCAGGAGGCCGCCCTTTCGGCGCGGCTAAGGGCGACCCTCGAAAGGCTTAAAAGGCTCCTCGGCGTGGAAAAATTGCCCTCCCTACCCCAAAAGGTGGAGGTAAAACCCGCCCCCGTGGAGGCGCAAAGGCTCCTTCCCGACCTTTTAAGGGCCAACCCCGAACTTCGGCTCGTCAGGGGGAGGGAAAGGGCGGCGCGGGAATACCGCCGCGCGGCCTTTACCGACTTCCTTCCCAAAGTGGACTTCGTCTATCAAAACCTGACGTACTCCTACGACGGAACGAAAACGCGCGACTGGAGCTACGCGATAACGGCCTCGATGCCGCTCTTTGACTTCGGCCGGCGCTACTTTACCTACCGCCGCGCCCTCCACGAGGAGAAAAAGGTGCGCCTGACGGAGGCCGAAACGAAAAACGCCGTTTTGGAATCCTTTTACTCCCTCGTCGCCGGTCTGAACGCGCAGCTGGAGATTATAAAAGCGGCGGCGGAAAAGCTCCGCCACGCGGAAAGGGCCTACGAGGTCGAAAAGACCCGCTACGAGGCCGGAAAGGGCAGCGTCTACGACCTCCTGAAGGCCCAGGCCCTATACTTCGACGCCCTGGCCGAGCGGGAAGAGGCCCTCTACGAGTGGGCCAAGCTTAAAGCGGCGCTGGACTACCTTTTGGGCCGCTGAAGGAGCCTGTAGCCCAGGTAAAGCCTCTGGGCGAAGGTGAAGGCCGAACCCAGCAGCGTTAAAACCAGCCCGGCCTCCGGCAGGCCGAGGAGCAAAAAGAGGGTCAAAACGGCAACCCTTTCGGGCCTCTCAAACAGACCGCCAACCCTCTCCTTTACGCCGAGGCCCTCGAGCCGGGCCTTTACGTAGCTGACCAAAAACCAAAAGGCTACGTTGAGCAAAACCACCGAAAGCCAAAAGCGGTCGGGGGCAAAGTGGAGGGCCAGACCCATCAGCGGGAAAAAGTCGGCCAGGCGGTCGAGGGTCGAGTCGAGCAGGGCGCCGAAGGGGCTCGTTCGGCCCGTTTGCCGCGCCAGGTGCCCGTCGAGGGCGTCGCAAATGCCCCCCAGTAAAACCAGCAGTCCGCCCCAAAAAAACTGTCCCTGCGCCAAAACGGGGGCCGAAAGGAGGGAAAAGAGAAGCCCCGCGGCCGAAACGGCGTTGGGATGGACCCTGAGCCGCCCCAAAAGGTTTACGAAGGGGAGGGTAAGCTGCTCCCAAAGGGGCTTGAGGTTCTTTACCAGGGCGCTCACCTCGGCTAATCAATTTTACCGCCGCGGCGGTCGTCCCACAGCTGGGCCAGGAAGTATCCGATTATGAAACCGCCGATGTGGGCAAACCACGCCACACCTCCCATGTGGACGAAGGGCAAAAAGAGAATACCGTTGATTATCTGGTAGAGGAACCAAAGACCTATAAAGACGGCCGCCGGCCACTCTACCGGAATCAAAAAGATAAAGACGGGAACCAGTCCCAAAACGCGGGCGTTGGGAAAGTAGTACATGTAGGCTCCCAAAACGCCCGAAATTGCGCCCGAGGCTCCGATTAGGGGAATGTAGGGATTTCCGAAGGCGAAGGCCACCGCCGCCTGCATAAAGGCCGCCCCTATGCCGCTGAGAACGTAAAAGACCAAGTACCTCAGGTGGCCGAGGCGGTCCTCGACGTTGTCGCCGAAGACCCAAAGGTAGAGCATGTTTCCGATGATGTGGGCCCACGAACCGTGGAGGAACATGTGGGTAACGAGCGTCCAGGGTCTTTCCCAAAACTCGGCCGGCACGAAACCGTAGGTGTAAATAAAGGCGTCCAAAAGCGGCGGCGGCAGCGTAATTTCGTAAATCCAAACGGCGATGCACGTCAAAATAATGGCCAGGTTGACGAACGCAAACCGCCTCGACGGGTTTAGGTCCCTAATCGGTATCATTAAGGGTATAAACCTTAAAACGCTTTCTCCCCGAAGGGAGTCCGAAATCGGGATTTCCTCAGAGGGTGAATTCCTCGCCTAGGAACTTTCTGCGGACCTCCGGGTGGCGGACCGCCTCCTCCGGCAGGCCCTCGAAAATTATCGTCCCCTCGTCGATGATGTAAACGCGGTGAACGAGCTTGAGCGTTTCCCCCACGTTGTGGTCGGTTATCAAAATCCCTATGTTGTGAAAGAGCTCGGCCTGGCGGCCGAGACCCGCAATGAGCCGCCGGAGCTCCTGAACGTGTTTGGGGTCCACCCCCGCAAAGGGTTCGTCCAGGAGCAGGTACTTGGGCTTTCCCAAAAAGAGGCGGGCAATTTCCAAACGCCTCCTCTCTCCCCCCGAAAGGTACTTGGCCTTTCGGTCCTTCAGGTGGTAAAGGCCGAAGTCCTTAAGGAGGTCCAGCGTCCGCACGCGGGCCCTCTCGCGGTCGGGATGTATCAGCTCGGCGAACATAAAGACGTTTTCAAAAACGGTCAGGTCGGGAAAGACCGAGGGCTCCTGGGGAAGGAAGGAAAGCCCCAGCCGGGCCCGCTCGTAGGGCTTGAGGTCGGTAATGTCGCGCCCGTCGAGGAGAACCTTCCCCGCGTCGGGCCTTTCGAAACCTATCAGACAGCGGAAGGTGGTCGTCTTCCCGGCGCCGTTGCCGCCCAAAAGACCGACTATTTCCCCCTTTCGGACGAAAAGGGAAACCCCTTTGAGGACCTGCGTCTCCCCGTAAAACTTGACCAGATTTCTGGCCTCGAGCATTTCCTAAGAGCCCCCGCCGTCGTAAAAGCCGACCTTTCTGAAGGCGCGGCGGATGCCCCTGACCGCCTGCTTAATCCTCATCTCGTTTTCCACCAGCGCAAAGCGCACCCATCCCTCGCCGTGCTTTCCGAAACCGACGCCCGGGGCCACCGCCACCCCCGCCTCGTAGAGCAGGAACTTGGAAAACTCCAGCGAGTTCATCTTCATCCTTTCGGTAAAGAAGTCGGGAATTTTGGCCCACACGAACATGGTGGCCTTCGGCTTTTTAACGCTCCAGCCGAGGCGGTTGAGACCGTCGACCAGGTGGTTTCTCCTCTTTTCGTAGACCTTGGCGATGTTCCGAACGACCGAGTAGTCGCTTTCGAGGGCCACTATGGCCGCCACCTGTATGGGCGTAAAGACGCCGTAGTCGAGGTAGCTCTTTAACCTCTGCAGGTTTTTAATCAAAACCGGGTTGCCGAGGGCGAAGGCGACCCTCCAGCCGGCCATCGAAAAGCTCTTTGAGAGCGAATAGAGCTCTACCGCCACGTCCTTGGCCCCGTCGACCTCCAAAATGGAGGGCGGAACGTAGTCGTCGAAGTAGATGTCGGCGTAAGCGTTGTCGTGGACCACCCAAAGCTCGTTCTTTTTGGCAAACTTTACGACCTCCTCGAAAAACTCCTTGGTAACCGTCAGCGTCGTCGGATTGTGGGGAAAGCTCAAAACCAACACCTTCGGCGCCGGAAGCGAGGAGTTGTAGGTGTCGTAGAGGCGCCTCATAAACTCCTCAAAAAACTCCTCCCCTTCGAGCTCCATCGGCAGCGGCAGGGCCCTAACGTCGGCGCCGACGATAATGGGCGCGTAGTAGTGTATCGGATAGGTGGGGGTGGGAACGATGGCGACGTCGCCCGGCGTCAGCATCGCCAGCATCAGGTGCGAGTAACCCTCCTTTGCGCCGATGGTCAAAATCACCTCGTTTTCCGGGTCGAGGGAAACGCCGAAGCGCCTCTCGTAGAAGTTGGCGATGGCCCGCCGCAGGCGGGGAATACCCCGGGAGGAGGAATAGCCGTGAACGTTTTTCTTCCGCGCCACCTCGCAAAGCTTTTCGATTACGTGGGGCGGCGGCGGAATGTCGGGATTTCCCATTCCGAAGTCGACTATGTCCTTTCCCTCGCGGCGGAGCTGGTACTTTATCTTATTCACGTGTTCGAATACGTATTCGGGAAGCCTCCTTATGCGGGGAAACTCGAACCGCTCCTTTTCCATCGCTCCTCGCTAAAAAGATTTAAGCTTACCCTAGGGGTTTCCCTTCCCGCTCCGAAACCCTCCTGAGGTAGTTTTCCCAAATTACCTCCCTCGGCAGGCACAGACAGGGGTCCTCCAGCGGAACCGCCCTCGGGGAGGTTTCCAGTTTCCTCCTCTCTTTTTCCGAGAGGGGGCGAACCCTTTCGCAAACCGCCCGCCCCCGCAGGGTTGCCGCCGTTCCCGGCGAGCGCCGACCCACCGGTTCGGTGCTAAAGACCTCAAACCCCAAAACGGCCAGCGCCCTCCTTACGGGCAGGGCGGCCGAGTAGCTGACCCAAAATCCCTCGGGCCTCAACCGCTCCTTAAGCTTTTCCAAAAACTGGAGCGTCCAAAGCTCGGCGTTCCTCTTGGGGGAAAAGGCGTCGTGGTAGACCGCGTCGACGGTCTCCTCCACCCTTACGACCTCCCTGCGGGCGTCGCCGAAAAGGAGGTTCACCTCCACCGGTCCGATTCGAAAGCGCTCTTTTCCCCTTTTCAGGTTTTCCTTGAGAAGTTCGTAAAACTCCCCGTAAGGGGGAGGAAGGCGCAGCTCCCAAAGGAGGGGACTCAGCGACCGCTCCAGACCCCAATACCGGACGCGAACCGATGGATTGACCTTTAAAAGTTCGACGGCCGTCACCGTCAGGTTGTAGCCCAGCCCGAAACCCACCTCGAGGAGGGAAACGCCGTCCCTTTCCCGAACCAAAAAGGGCAGGTGCGACGGCAGCAAAAACTTTTTCAGGGCCTCCTCCAAGGCCCCGGCGCTGACGCTGTGGTAGCTCTCCCCGAACTCGCCGCTCCAAAGGGTGGGGCTTCCGTCGGCCGTTTGCACCAGTTTGTCCATCCCTCTACCAATTAGTAGGCCGCAACCATGTAGTCGCAAACCGCGTTCAGGTAGTAAAACAGAAACTCCCTCTTTCCCACCTTCAGCCAAAACTTTTTCGAATAAAGGTGTTCCCTTTCCGACTTCGGCCGCGTGTACTCGTAGCCGGCAACCGCGTCGGAGCTAAAGAGGCCCAAGGCCAGCATCGAATACTTCAAAACGAGGCGGTCGGTTTCGGAAAGGTCCCTAAAGCGGACGACGAAGGCGTTGGCACCCGTTTGCTCCCTCGAGGCCGGCAGGGTGACGAAGGCGTACTCGTTTCCCTCCCCCTCCACCAATCCCAGTTCGAAACCCTCGGCAAACTTCACGCGGTTGTTTCTCCTCTTCAGAACCCAAAGGGGAACCTCGGCTGCAAAGAAACCCCTCGAGCGGTAAACGGGCCTCCAGTCCAAAAATTGGGTAACGCCGTTTTCGACCGCCGCGTTGACCTCCTCGTCCGAAAACTGCGTCACGTGGAGCAGGTGGTCGGCCCCGATGGCGGCGTCCGGGCCTGCCACCACCTTCAGCCCGCCGCCGAAAATCAGCGGAAGGAAGAAGTATCGGCCCAAAAGTTCTATCCTCAGGTTCAAAAGCCCGCCTTCGGCGGGAGAAAAGGAAACCTTAAAAAGCCTCCCGCCGCCGAAAAAGTGTCCCTGTCCCTGCAGACCCAGCTCGCGCAGCTCCTCCGGGGAAAAGGCGGAGTTAAACTGCTCGGTCAAAAGCAGGCCCACCTCCAGCGGTTTGGCGAAGGGATAGGGAACGCCGACGGTGGCCGAAACGCTCCTTACCCCCTTGAGGAGAGAAGAGAGGGCGTTTTCCACCACCAGGCGGCCGGCGCCCCCCTCAAACCTCTCCAGGGCCGAAAGCGTTAAAAACTGCTTGTGGGTAAAAAACTTCAAAACCTCCGTTAGGTCGTAGTACCTGTTTGCCCTCCTCCTTTCGGGATAGGCCACGAAGACGGGAACGCCCAAGCGGCCCAAAGCCTCGCCGAAGAGAAAGAGCCTTAAAATCTTGGCCGCCGGCGGACCCTTGCCCAAAACCAAGTCCAGATTCCAATTGGTAAAGGTCACCTTTTTCCCCAACCGCCGCCGAAGCTCGTCCTGCAGCTTTGAAATCAGCGGCCGCAGCTCGTTGGCCCCGCCGCCGACGCTCAAAACCACCGCAAAGGAGGAAACCTCCCCCACCACCCGGAGGTCTTTTATAAAAGTCGGCGGCCGCCTCTCGTCGTAGGAGTAAACGCCCGCCTCAAAGCCGACCTCGCCGCCCCTTTCGGGAACCTCCCTCCTTAGAACCTCGTAAAAGCGGTAAAAGACGACGTTGGCCGCCGCCAGCCTGAAAAACTCCTCGGCCAGCTCGGCAAAAAGCGGCGACTCCAAAAGCCGCTCCAGCTCCCCGGCCAACGCCTTCAGCAGGTCTTTATTCTTTAGGCAGCGGATGCCGTAATAGTCCGCCTCCAGCCGCGCCAGAAGGTAGCGCTTGAGGGCCCGGAAAAAGACGACCTTAAGCGGAAGCCTCTTTTCGATGGAGCCGCCCGCGGCCCCCCGCTCGTCGTGGCAGTCGTCCTTTCCCTCCCTCCAGGAGGCCAGAAGTTCGGTCGCCCACTCTTTCAGAACCTTTCGGTCGGAGGGCGGTTTTTCCCCGAGGCGGCGGGCAAAGCGAAAGCAAACCAGCCGCCCGTCGGCGCGGATTGCCGCCTCCAGCTTAAAGGGAAAAAAGTGCTGCAGAAGGTAGGACCTGAAGGCCCCCCGCGGCAGGGTCGAGTCGGCCGGACCTTCCGAGTAGCGTTTGAAAACCTCCAAAACCCTTTTGAGGAGACCCATTTCCTTTTCCGAAAGGGGGAGCAAATCCACCAGCTCCTCCAAAAGGTCGAGAAGGCGCCGGCGGTCCTCGGCCGAGACGTCGGGACCCCCGCCCTTTCTTTCGAAGCAAACCTTTGCCAGTTCGAGCTCCTTGCCCCGCCCCCTCTTGAGCGAAACCAACCTAAAGGGCCTTTTGTCCACCGGAAGCTCGCTCAGGCCCGTTTCGGGTTTTTTTACCCGCTCCGGGGGCGGAAGCTTTTCCAAGGGCGGAACCTCCAACCCTTCGAGCCCCTCGACGAAGCGGTCAACGGCCTTTCCGACGAAATTCCAGAGCCTCTGGTCGTTTCGGACCACCGCCAGCTGCGCCAGTCTCAAAAGGGTGGCCTTCCTCTCGGCGAAGGTCTTTAAAATTTGTCCCAGTTTCGGACAGGCGAACTCCTCCCCGAGTCCGGGAAGGTTGAAAAAAAGGTCGAGCCTCTCGGAGGTTTCGACTCGGAACTCCTCGCAACTTTTGGAGGCCAGCTTCGGAGCCGGGCCCTCAAACAGCCGTCCCAGAAGCTCGAGCATTGCCTCAGCCCACCAAGTATAAGGGTACCTTCGGCAGGGGAAGTTTGGAAACCAGCGAGACCTCCGCCAGGGGCAAAAGGAGGGCGTTTTCGACCGCCACGGTGCACTCGAGGCCCCTCATTCCCAGCCGCTCTTCGAAAAAGCGCTCGACGCGAACCCTTTCCCCCTTCAAAAGGAGCCGGTAATCCTTAAAGGGTTTTTCTAAGAGCGGGGGAGTTTCGCCCAGCCAGAGGGCCGAATAACCGACGAACTCGTTCTCCCCGCCCTTTAGCTCCGTCAGGTGTTCGGCCAGCTCGGCCAGCTCGGCCTTGAAGGAGGCCGAAAGTTCGGGCGTTTCCAAAAGCCGGTCCACCTCCTCCAAAAAGACCGAAAGCCGTTTCCGCGGAACCTTTACCAAAACGGTCAGCCGCGCCTTAAAACAGTAGTAGGGAAAGAGGAAGAGTTCCTCCTTCGTCCTTCGGACCGAGACGACCCTCGGTCGCAGGTCCTCCAGAAGCGGGACCAAAACCTCCTCCAAAGGTCGCAGCTCGGGAATTTTCAAACCCACCAGGGAGCGCAGCCGCGCGAGAAGCTCGTAAAGGGTAAAGCCCCCGTACTCTTTCCAACTTTGGGGAGGAAAGAGTAGGTATACCTCCCGGCGGTCCTTTAGGGAAACCTGGTAGGAGACGAGTTTCTTCGTCAGGTTCAGGAGGTTTTCGGCCAGGGCGTAGTAGACGAAGGGTTCCTCCCCCGGGTCGGTTCCGGCAAAGATTAGTTCGACCTCCTTGTCGAGGTTGCCTTCGTTTTCAAGGCCGCGGATGCGTCCGACGGCCTGAACGGCGTTTAAAAGCTCGAGGCTCGGGTTCAGGGTGTTCAAAAAGACCGCAATCTTTCGCTTGGGAACGTCGACGCCGCGGGCCCCCGCCGAAGTGAAAAACACCAACCGGGCCGAGGGGTTGGTCTTTCGGACCTCCCTTGTAACCATCGCCACCTTTACGCCCCGTTTTTCAAAGTGCTCCGCCAAAAGGGGAATGAGCCTCTTGTCCTGAATGTAGACCGCCAGACCGTCCTCGAACCTCCTCAGTTCCCCTTCGAGGTATTCGACCACCCGGTGAAGGAGGTCCTCCCGCTCCCGCGCCGGCGGGTAAATTCTCCCCTTCACGACCAAACGGCGGGCGGGAAAGGCGGTTCCCCCGTAAAAGGTGCCCCCGTACTTTTTTCCCGACAGGGTTTCGACCTCAAAGCCCTCCTCAAAGAGGGCCCTTCCGTCGTGCTCTTTTACGGTTAAAAAGCCTTCGACGTTGAAGCGGCCCTCCTTGCCCTTTTCAAACCAGTAGGGGAAACCGTTTACCGGCATGTTGGCGTCCAGCAAAAAGAAGGAAATCCTTTCCCTGTTTCGATAAACTTCGGGAAGTTCTAAAACCTCGTGGAGGGCGCCGAGGAAGTTCTCGCTCCCGCCTACCTCGTCGAAGACGAAGTAAACCGAGTCCCCCTCGCGGAAAAATTCGGCCAAAATGCCGCGAAGCCAGCGGGCGGTAGAGGTGTTTCCCTTTGTCGGCAGCAGCGAGTGGGTCGTCGTCAAAACGGCCGTCAGCGGCGCATTTTTCCACTCCTTCCCCTCGAGAAGGCGTCGGAGGGCCTTCAGCTTTCCCGTTTTTCGAACTTCGGTGTGGTCCTTTCGCTCGTAAAAGAGCCCCGGCCTCCGCTTCGTCCGCAAACTCTCGACCGCCGAGTCGTCGACCACCAGCGCGCCGTCTATCGATTCGAACTTCTTTCGAACGCTCTCGTTCAAAAACTTCAGCGGCGAAAAGTAAAAGACCAAAACCCTCCTTCCGGAGGAAACTTCCCTCTTTATCCTCTCGACGATGGCGGTCGTCTTTCCCGCCCCTATGGAGTAACCCAAAAAGTTCAGGACCCCCCGCGGTGCGGAGAGAACCTTCTCCCTTACCACCTTTCGGAGTTCCTCTACGGAGAGGCCGCTTTCGAAGGTTTCCGGTTCGAAAACCCTGACCTCTTGGGGGGAAACCTCGTAGAGAAAGTCGTCGCGCGTCCGAAGCTCGTAAAGGTTCTCCGCCAGCTCGCCGGCGGCCTCCCTCAACCGCTCGCGCCTGCCGAGGGCGTAGTTTTTAATCAATTCCCCCCTGAAGCGCAAAAAGTAGGGACCGCTGAGGGGATAAACGACGAGGAGGTTAAACCACTCGGGGAAGGGTTTTTCCTCCCGCAAAAGGTGGTCCACGAAGGAAAAGAAGTACTTAAAGAGTTGGACCACCTTGTGGTATTCGGCCCTCGTTTTGTAGGTGCTCAGGCGGAGGCGGGCCGCGTGCTCCAAAATCTTGTCCAAAATCTGAAAGAGGGCCTCCTCCTTGGCCGGAAGGTCGAGACCCACGCCCCGCGGCCCTTTGTCCAAGCGCTTTCGTCCCAAAAGATTGGCCGTCGGATAAAAGTCCTGCGTTGTGGTCAGTTCGACCAAATAGGTTTCCGCGGGATGGTAGAGAAGGACGTCGGCCCTCTCAAACTCGAAGCGAACCCTTCGTTCGTCGTTGCAGCAGACGACCGCCGTCCGCGGGTCGTCGGCCACTTCCCCGGCCGAAAGTTCTCCCGGCCGAAAGAGGCGAAAGTAGTAGCCGAGGGCCAACCCCTTTTGGTAAAAAAACTCCTCCAGACCGCGTTCGGGTTCGTATCCGAGGTCCCTCCTCAGGAAGTTTTCCTTAAAACCGACCTCGAAGGCGAGACCGCACTTGTTTATCAGGTTTAAACCTTTCATAGACTTCACCTACCGATTTTTCAAAACCAGACCAACTTGGAAAGACAAAGACGGAAATCGGCTAAAAGGTATTCCCTCTACCTTAACTAAGTCGAAGTACTTCGTTAGCAAGTTTTGAAAGTTTTTCCAGTTAAAACCTTTGTGGCCTCCTTCAACCCTTTTAACCTTTTCGGTTTTCCCCAAAAATCCGTAATACAATTCTTTAAAAGAATAGGTTTCTGCACCAAAATCGGAACTTTTACCGAACTTCTTAAACGCTGCCTTGGCCGCGTACTTAATTAATAAGGGCAAACCGATTTCGTTAGGAACCGTTATAAATATCCAAGCCCCTTTTTTTAACTTCAAAGTTACTTGCTTTAAATATTCCTCTACCAGGGAGGTTTTTATGTGCTCGAAAGTTTCCATACTTATAAAGACGTCAAAGGTTTCTTCGATTAACGATAGGTCCGCCGGATGGTTGCTTTCAAAAAAAGAACAATAGGTTAGACTTCCGTAATTTTTCTTCGCCAGGTCCAAACCACCCTCCCAATTGGCATCAAAACAAACATACTTTTCCGGTTTAGGTATAAATTCTAAGGTTTTTGCGTCGTAACATCCCAGCTCCAAAACTTTAGCCGGTTTATTACCGACAAAACTTTCGTAAACTTTTTTGAGCCAAAAGTATCGTTGGAGGTGTAAAAAGCGCCGAATCCTACTTTTTTGAAAAAGCCGCTCATTATAAGTCGCTTTGTTGTTTGCCATTTTATATTACAGGTATAACTTGAACGATTAACCTCCGCGTTCTTGGACCGTCGAATTCGGCCAGGAATATCGCCTCCCAGGTTCCCAGGAGAAGTTCGCCGTCGGCAACCGGTATTACCCTCGAGTTTCCGATAATCGCGCTCTTAATGTGGGCGGCCGAATTTCCCTCCAGGTGGCGGTAGTTGGGGTCGTTCCACTCCACCAGTTGGTCGAGCTTGTAGGCTATGTCGCGCACCACCGAAGGGTCGGCCCCCTCGTTTATAAAGACCGCCGCCGTGGTGTGGGGAACGTAAACGACGCAAAGGCCCTCCTTAGGGCCCACCTCGCGGACGAACGAACGCACCTTTTCGGTCACGTCGACGAAGGCGGTGTGGGACGGCGTTTTGACCTCAAAGACCCTCAGCGGCATCGCAAGAGCAAATTATTCCACAAACGGGCGAAAATTCCCCTTAGATGGCGCTCCTGATAAAGGGCGGATACCTGGTCGACCCCTCCCGGAATTTGGAAGGCCTTTTCGACCTGCTGGTGGAAAACGGAAAAGTCTCCAAGGTGGGCAGGAACCTCAAACCCCCGCCGGGGGCGGAGATTTTGGACGCCCGCGGCTGCGTCGTTGCGCCCGCCTTCGTCGACCTCCACGCCCACCTGCGCGACCCCGGCTACACCTACAAGGAGGACATAGAAAGCGGCTCGAGGGCGGCCGTCTTCGGCGGCTTTACGACGGTCGTTTCGATGCCGAACACCGAGCCGGAGACCGACGACCCGGCCGTCGTCCGCTATCAGATAATGAGGGCCGCAGAAGTCGGTCTCGTTAGGCTCCTTCCGGCGGCCGCCCTGACCAAGGGCCGCAAGGGGCGGGAGCTGACCGAATTTTGCGCCCTCAAGGAGGCCGGTGCCGTCGCCCTGACCGACGACGGAACGACCCCGACCGACGAGGCCCTCCTTAGAACCGCCTTCGAGTGGGCGGCCGACTGCGGGCTTTTGATAATGGACCACGCGGAAATTCCCGCGCTTTCGCGCGGGCACTTAAACGAGGGAAAGGTTTCGGCCCTTTTGGGCCTCGAGGGCCGGAGTCGGGCCGCCGAGGCGGTGGCGGTCGCCCGCGACGGATACTTGGCCCAAATTACCGGCGCGCGGCTCCACGTTCAGCACGTTACGGCAAAGGAGACCGTCGAACTCCTCAAACTCTTCAAGGAAAAGGGCGTCTCGATAACGGCGGAGGTGAATCCCAACCACCTCCTCCTTACGGAGGAGGCCGTTTTAAAGTACGGTTCGCTGGCCAAGGTAAATCCTCCCCTCAGGACCGAGGAGGACCGCCGCGCGCTGATAGAGGCCCTCGCCGACGGAACGATAGACTGCGTGGGAACCGACCACGCCCCCCACGCGCCCCACGAAAAGGAAAGGCCGCTGGACGAGGCTCCGCCGGGCATGCTCGGCTTTCAGGTGGCCCTGCCGGCGCTGGTGGCGCTCTACAACGAGGGTCTCATCTCCTTAAGGAGGCTCGTCGAGGTTCTTTCCACGGTTCCGGCAAAAATTTTGGGCCTCCATCCGGAGCTGGGAACCCTCAGGGAGGGAACGGTCGCCGACGTCGTGGTCTTTGACCTGAAAAAGGAGTGGGTCTTCGACGAAAGAACCAACCCCTCAAAGAGCAGAAATTCCCCCTTTTTCGGCCGCAAACTGGTCGGAAAGGTCGTCTACACGATTAAGGAGGGAAGGGTCGTTTACCGGTTCGGCGCGTAGGCGTCCCTTCCCCCGGGGGTTTCCTCGGGGAAAATACCCCGAGGGGAAAAAGCCCCTATCCTTCTTCCATCCTCTTTAGGAGGAAGTAGACGAACTCCTCCAGCAGTTTGGTCTTTTCCGGTTTGTTGAGCTCCCTTATCAGCTGGAGGGCCATGGAGGCAAAGGTTTGGGCCACCTCCTTGGTACCCTCCGGTCCGAAAACCTCGTAAAAGCCCTCCTTGTCGAGGTAGTCGTCGACGACCTGAAAGAGGATTCCCACCTTCTCCCCGATTTTGGAAAGGAGCTCGAGCTCCCTTTCGGTGGGACTGCCCAAGAGGGCGCCCGAAACGAGGGAGGCCTCTATCAGCGCCGCCGTCTTGTAGCGGGCCACCTCCTCCGGGTCGCCGAGCTTCCTGACGTCCATGACCTGGCCCTTGACCATACCCTCTATTCCCGCCTTTCGGGCTATCAGGTTGGAAACTCTTAGGAGCCGCTCCGCGGAGACCTTCTTAAAGAGGGAGGCGTCCGACAAAACCTGAAAGGCGTAGGTCAAAAGGGCGTCGCCGGCCAAGATGGCCAGGTCCTCGCCGAAGGCCTTGTGGCAGCTGGGTTTTCCCCGTCTAAAGTCGTCGTCGTCCATGGCCGGCAGGTCGTCGTGAATGAGCGAATAGTTGTGGATGAACTCTATCGCCGTTCCCACCGTAAAGGCGTCCTCGGGATGGCCGCCGGTAATGAAGGCCCCCATCGCCGTCAAAGCGGGCCGAATTCTCTTCCCTCCCCCCTTCAGGTAGTAGAGCATCGCCTCGTAGAGGACCTTCGGTTCGAAGGGCTTTAGGAGTTCGTCGATTTTGCGGTCCACCTGTTGGGACACCGTCCGGAGGAACGCCTCGAGGTTCATGACCAACTTAAGTTTAGGCCATTTTGCCTCCCGAGAAAACCTTTCGGTTTAAGGCCGGGGCGGTCCGCTTTTTGGATAATAAGAAAAGAAGTAAAAAAAGAGAAAAAGCGGAGGTTAAAGACAATGCCCTACAAGCTGCAGGAGACCTTTCTGAACACCGCGAGGAAGCAAAAAATCCGGGTGTCGGTTTACCTGGTAAACGGCATCCGCCTCCAGGGTCGCATTCGCTCCTTCGACACCTACACCATTCTCCTCGACGACGGTCGCAATCAAACGCTCGTTTTCAAACACGCGATAACCACCATCATTCCCTCCGAGAGGATTGAGTTGAGGTTCCTCGGCGAGGGTCAGGAGCAGCAGCAAACCCAGGAGGGCCAAGAGCCCGACGTCAACGCCCTCTAAGCCCCCTTTTTTCTCTCCCTCCTCAGGTCCCACAGAAAGTAGAGACCCCAGGCGGTCGCCGTCAGAAAGGTTTCCGTTCCCTGACCGAAGTTCTCCGCCGCCCAAAGGAGGGTCAGAGCCTCCGCCCCCCAAAGGGGTAAAAGTCGGCGCGTTCGCCTCCAAACCTCCTTGGGGAGGTCAAAGAGCCTTCGGTCCCAAAGGAGGAGAAGGAGGGCGCTCCAGGCCCCCAGCGAGTGGGCCGCCGCCACGGCCGCCCCTCCCAGCCGCAGGTAAAAGACGCCGACGGCCGAAAGGAGAACCTCAACCGCGGGCCAAACCAGCGTCAGGAAAAAGAGGCGGTAAAAGGCCCCCTTTGCGTAGTAGAGGTTTGAAACCAGCGGCAGCAAAACGGCCGCCGGCAGGCCCAGGGAGTAGAGCTTGAGGTAAAGGGCCACCTCGGCGGCGTCGGAGGGTCCGAAGTTTCCCCTCTCGTAGACCAGTTTAACGGCGCTTTCGGCCGCCACCAGCGAGGCAATCGTCAGCGGAACGACCAGCTTGGTGGCGGCCGCCGAGGCTTCGGCCAACTTTTCGAAGAAGCGTTCGGGCTCGGCCTTGGCCAGTTCCGAGAGGTTCACGCGGCCGGCGGCTATTCCGACGAGGCTAACGGGCAAAAAGTAGAGCCTTTGGGCGTAGTAGAGGGCCGAAAGGACGCCGCTTCCGGCCGCGGTGGCGAAAAAGGCCTCGGCCAAGACCGCCACCTGCCCCACCCCGGCCGAGAAGAAGGAGGGAACGAGGTTTTTAAAAAATCTTTTGACCCTCGTCCCGAGGGAGGGCCGCGGCCAAACGAAGAGGCCGGCCCTTTTGGCCGCCGCCGCGGCGTAGAGCGTTTGGAGAACGCCGGCCAAAAGGACGGCCCAAACGAGGGCGTAAACGCCGAGGTGGGGGGAAAGGAGCAGGAGGAGGGCAACGGCCGCCGCGTTGAAGACCGCCTGATGGAAGTAGGCCTTGAAGAAGTGTTCGCCGTGCTGGAGGAGGGCGCCGAAAAAGGCGGCGACCGAAATCAGCGGCAGGTAAAAGGCCAGGGGCTTCAGCATTAGGGCGGCGGCCTCAACCGTTTCGGGCGGGGCGAAGGGCGCCAGGACCGAAATCACCTCTTCCGAAAGGAGGGCCAAAGCGGCGGCAACTACCAGCGAAAGGAACAGCAACCAAAAGAGGACCGCCGAAAGGTAGTTCGGGTCGGCCTTCCTTCCGAGGGAGGGAAGGAGGACCTTTTCGACGGCCCCCTCGCCGAGCACGCGGCGAAAGAGGTTGGGAACTTTCCACGCGAGGAAAAAGGCGTCGGTCAGGGCGCCGGCGCCAAAGAGCGCGGCCGTCAGCACCTCCCTCAAAAATCCGAGCAGGCGGCTTAAGAGGACGGCCGAGGAGGCCCTGAAGAACTTGGCGGCGAAGGCGGCCATTTTTAAACCTCCCGGCCGAAGGCCGGCTCCGCGTCCAAAACCTTTTTTAAAAAGTCGGGCGGTAGCCGAAAGGTCCTTTCCAAAACGAGCAGGCGGGCGGGGCCGCGCGGCAGTTTGTAGTAGTCCTTAAAGGTGGTAATCCAAACCAGCGACGGGTCGAGCTCGACGCCTTCGTAAAAGCTGTGGTCGCGGAAGGAGAGGACCTTCACCACCTCGAAGCGGTGGCGGTCGGCGAGCTCCAAAACCTGTTTTTGAAAGCCCTCGTTGTCCCCCAGGGCGGAAATTATCCCGACCCTTTTCCCTTTTAGGGTTTCGAAGGGGAGGTTCCTTTCGCCGTCGTAGAGTTCGAAACCGACCACCCGGAGGTAGCCGAAGGGCTTTTTCAGTTCCCTGCAGAGGTTTTCGAGCCTTTCGTCCTTTCGGGTTTTGGAAAGGAGGCAGTAGTGGGCCCGCCGCACGGCCGAAAGGGGCTCGCGCAGACGCCCGAAGGGAAGGAGGCGGTCGGTAAGGTCGGCGGGCGTCAGAATTAGGGCGTCGAGGTCGCGCTCAACGGCCAGGTGCTGAAAGGCGTCGTCGAGGAGAAGATAGTCGGGTTTGAAGGGTTTCAAAAGCTCGACGCCTTCGCAGCGCCTCTCGGCGACGGCAACCCAAACGCCCCGAAGGCGGGAGGCGTAAAGGTAGGCCTCGTCTCCGGCCTCCTTTACCCCGACCAGGGGTCCCCCTCCGCGGGAAACCAGCAGGGGTCCTTTGGTCCTCCTTCCGTAACCCCTCAGGAGGACGGCGACCTTAAAGCCCTTTGAGAGGAGAAAGCGCGCCAGCTCCAAAACGGTGGAGGTCTTTCCGCTTCCGCCCAGCGAGAGGTTTCCCACCGATACGGTCCGAAAGGGGGGACGGCAGCGCCTCAGGACCCCCTTTCGGTAGAGCAGTTCCCTCACCCTCAGGGCCCACAGGTAGGGGTTAAGTATCGTCGCGCTCACAGAGAAAGAGTTTCCTCAAAAGGACGGTCGCGTAACTGCCCGGCGGGAGGACGAAGGAGAGTTTTACCGTCGAGCGGCCGAGCCTTTCCATTTTTAGGTCCTTGGGAACGGCCACGGCCTTCCTGACGCCGTCGGAAAAGAGTTTTATCCCTATCCTTTCCTCCCCGAGCAGGTCGGGGGTGATGCCCTCCTCCCGCAGGACCTCCTCGATTATTTTGGCCACCTTGGGGTCTTTGGGTTTGTACTCGACGCCGAGGTAGGGAATTTCGAGGTCCTTGATTTGTTCGAAAATCCGGTCGTTCATCTTCTTGTAAAAGGCGTAGGTCCAATCTTTGACTCCGGAGGGCACCTCGCAGTAGGGAAAGTACCTAACGACGAACCGATAGAGGTATCGGTTCCACAGGTAACTTTGAAAGGTAAAGGAGAACATCAACCGAACGTTTTTGGGAAGGGCCATAAAGGCCTGGCGGAAGGGAACGCCCTTTGCCAGCTCCTCGACCACCTTCCGCTCGTAGGTTGCGGCCTTTGGCATCGCCCTCAAAAAGGCCCTCCAGTTTCCCCAAAGCTTTTTGAGCGTTCGCTTCATCCGCCAGTCGCTGTAAGAGAGCAAGTACTCGCGCAGAGCATCCTCGTAGCGGTGCTTCAGAAGGTGGCGGACCAAAAACTCTTTGGCGTTTTTTACCGAGCCGAAGCGCTGCTCGCCAAAGTAGTTGGCAAAGCCGTAGCGGCTTACGAAGGGCAGGTTCCTCTCGGCCCGTTCCCTCTCGGCGCGGGAAACCTCGCGGACCACTATCTCAAAGTAGTTCCCCTCAAACTTTCCCAGCTCCAGCGGCTCGTTTCCGAAGCCCACCAGCGTCAGCTCGTAGTTTTCACCCTCCAGCTTTTCGGGGGGATTTTTCAGCCCGCGGACGGCCAGGTATTGCTCCGTTACGGCGTTTTTGTCCTTGAGTCCGGCGAAGGTAACGTCCTTTACCGGAACCTTCCACCTTTTGGCCAGTTCGCGGACGACGTCGACGGTGTTTCGGTCCACCTTCCTCAGCCTGTAGTAGGCGTATTCGCCCTCCTTTTCCAGCGGGAGGTTTACGAGCTCCTTTACGAAAAAGTCCTCCGGGCGGCTCTTTATTTTGAACATTTCCTTTAAGAGGAATTTATCGCCGGCCGCCGCTTAAAGTTTTTCCTTATGACCACCTACAGGGACGCGGGCGTCGACCTCGAAAAGGCCGACCGCTTCGTCGAATACGTCAAACGCCGCGTGGGGGAGGTCCAAGGGCCCGAGGTGATAACGCCCTTCGGCGGCTTTGCGGCCGGATACCTGCTCGACCTCAAAAAGTACAAAAGTCCCGTTTTGGTGTCGACCACCGACGGCGTCGGAACGAAACTCAAAATCGCCCAGGCGATGGACAAGCACGATACGGTTGGCATAGACCTGGTTGCCATGAACGTCAACGACCTCCTGACCACCTGGGCCGACCCCCTCTTTTTCCTCGACTACATCGCCACCGGAAAACTGGAGCTGAGAGTCCTCGAGCAGATTATCGACGGTATAGTCGAAGGTTGCAAGCGGGCCGGTTGCTACCTGGTAGGGGGAGAGACGGCCGAAATGCCCGGCTTTTACGCACCGGGCGAGTACGACCTGGCGGGCTTTTGCGTCGGCGCCGTCGACCGGGACGAGCTCATAACCGGAAAGGAGATAGCCGAGGGCGACCTCTTGGTGGGCCTTCCCTCCAGCGGAATACACTCCAACGGCTTTTCCCTCGTCAGGAAGATAGTAGAAGACCGCGGCTATCGCTACGACCAATTTGTGGAGGAACTCGGCGGCGTTCTCGGCGAGGTTTTGCTGACGCCGACACGAATTTACGCCGAGGAGGTTAAAAGGTTAAAAGAGGCCGGTCTAAAACCAAAGGGCATAGCTCACGTAACGGGAGGCGGCATTCCCGGCAACCTCGTGCGAATTCTCCCCGAAGGGCTTACCGCAATAGTGGAAAAGGAAAAACTTCCCAAACTCGGGATTTTCGAGTGGATTCGGCGCGAGGGAAGGGTGCCCGAGGAGGAGATGTTTAAAACCTTCAACATGGGGGTGGGGATGATTTTCGTCTTCGACCCCCAAACGGCCCAAAGGGTCCTCGGTCTCCTCGACGGGGCCCGCATAATCGGAAGAATTGAAAAAGGACCCAAGGAGGTGAGGATAGTTTGAGAAACCTTCCGAGGGAGGCGAAGGTTTTCCTGGCCGCCTTGGGAGGGGTCCTTTTGCTCCTCCTTCTCCTGCGGCTGGCCTTCAAGCTCCTCCTTTTCCTCCTGCTGGTTGCGGCGATTACCTTCCTGACCCTCTTTTTGAGCGGAATTTTGAACCACTACAGGGAGGAGGGAAACCTCAAAAGGGCCTACGAGAGGACCGTCGAGGACTTTGCCTCCCTCCTCAGGGCCCTAAAGAGGGAGCTTTTCGGTCGCTGAAGCGGCGTTCGTATTCCCTTATTATCAGGTCGACCGCCCTTTCGGGCGGAACCTCGTCGAGGTCGACCTTCAGCCAGTCTTTGTAACGCTTGAACCAGCGGAGCTGGCGCTTGGCCTGCTCCTTGGTGCGGCGGACGGCCTCCTCGACGCACTCGACCAAACTTTTTTTACCCTCGAAGTAGGGCAGAAACTCCTTGTAGTCTATCGCCTGGGGTGAGGTTATCGCCTCCCGAAAGCCCATCTTCAGAAGGTTTAAAATCTCCCCCAGGAGGCCGCTCCTAATCATGTCCCAAACGCGGTTTCGAATCCGGCGGTATTGACTTTCCCACGGGCGGACCAAAAAGACCCCCAGGTAGGGATAGCGGGGTTTTGCGTTTTCCCAATTGGTGTGGAAGGAGGAGTAGGGCCTTCCCGTCAGTCGGTATACCTCCAGCGCCCTCACTATCCTCCGCAGGTCGTTTTTGTGGATTTTGGCCGCGTAGGCGGGGTCGACCTCCAGGAGCGTCCTCCAAAGGTGGTCCTTACCCCTTTCCTCCGCCAGGCGGTAGAGCTCCTCCCTGACCTTCCAGTCCCCCGGAGGGGTGTCGGCCAAACCGTAGAGAAACGGGTGCAGGTACATGTAGGTTCCGCCGACCACTATCGGAACTTTTCCCCTTCTCCAAATCTCCTTGACGGCGGCGTCCGCCTCGTCGATAAAGCGCTTTATCGAAAAAGTCTCGGTCGGCTCGACCACGTCTATCAGGTAGTGTTTGACCTTAGCCCGCTCCGCGGGGGAGGGTTTGGCCGTTCCGACGTCCATAAACTTGTAAACGGCCATCGAGTCGGCGCTGACAATTTCGCCGCCGACCTTCTCCGCCAGACGGAGCGAAAGGTCGGTCTTACCCACGCCGGTCGGACCGCCGATGACGATTAAAGGTTTCCCCTCCATAGACCGAAGAAAGGAAATTTAGGGAAACGGGACCGAAAGGGGGACTTATTGAGAGGACCCCTTTTGGGGCTCCTTCTTGTCAAACTCCAACTTCGGTTTGACGAAGCGAATTTCGTAGCACTCTATAATGTCGCCCACCTTAACGTCGTTAAAGTCCTTGAGCTTGACGCCGCACTCGTAGCCCTTGGGAACCTCCTTAACGTCCTCTTTGAAGCGCTTGAGGCTTTCGATTTCCCCGTCGTAGACGACGACGCCCTCGCGAATGAGGCGGGCCTTGGCGCCCCGAACCAGCTTACCGTCGATGACGTAGCAACCGGCGACCGTTCCGACCTTTTTGATTTTGAAGGTGGCGCGGACCTCGGCCTGGCCGATGACCTCTTCCACCTTTTCGGGCTCGAGCAGACCCTCGAGGGCCTTCTTGACGTCCTCGACCGCGTCGTAGATGACGCCGTAGGTCCTGACGTCGACCTTTTCCTCCTCCAGCAGGCGCCGCGCCGCCGGGTTGGGGCGGGTGTTAAAGCCTATGACGATGGCGCCCGAGGCCTTGGCCAGCATGATGTCGCTCTCGGAAATGGCGCCCACCCCCGAGTGGATTATCGAAACCTTCACCTTGTCGGTCGAAAGTTCCTCCAGCGCCTTCTTGAGGGCCTCTATCGAACCTATGGCGTCCGCCTTGAGGACTATCTTGAGCTCCTTGAGCTCCCCGCTTTGGATTTTCTCGTAAATTTCCTCCAGGCGGAGGGCCGTTCCCTTGAGCTTTTCCTGCTCCTTTTGACGCTTGCGCTGCTCGGCCAGCTGTTTGGCCGTCCGCTCGTCGGGGACGACGATGAGCGTATCACCCGGTTCGGGAAGCTCCTCAAAACCCAAAATTTCCACCGGCGTTCCGGGCGGGGCCTCCCTGAGGCGGCGCCCCTTGTCGTCTATCATCGCCCTGACGCGCCCGTGGGTTGCGCCGGCCACGAAGATGTCGCCCACGCGCAGCGTTCCGTTTTGAACTATCGCGGTGGCCACCGGTCCCCTTTTGGGGTCGAGCTTCGTTTCGATGATGACCGCCTTGGTCTTGCCCTTGGGGTTGGCGCGGAGCTCTTCCAGCTCGGCCACCAGCGTAATCATTTCCAACAGCTCGTCGATGCCCTCGCCCGTTTTGGCCGAAACGCGGACCACCGGAGTGTCGCCCCCCCAATCCTCGGGAATGAGACCGTGCTCGGACAGCTCCCTCAGGACCTTTTCCGGATTGGCCTGCGGCAGGTCTATCTTGTTAACGGCGACGATTATCGGAATTCCGGCGTCCTTGGCGTGGTTTATGGCCTCAACCGTTTGCGGCATAACGCCGTCGTCGGCCGCCACCACCAAAACCGCTATGTCGGCCACCTTGGCGCCGCGGGCCCTCAAAGTGGTAAAGGCCTCGTGGCCCGGCGTGTCGAGGAAGGTAATCTTCTTACCGCTGGGAAGTTCCACCTGTGAGGCTCCGATGTGCTGGGTAATTCCGCCCTTTTCGCGGCGGGCCACGTCGGTCTTCCTGATGCGGTCCAGAAGCGAGGTCTTTCCGTGGTCGACGTGGCCCATAACGACCACCACCGGCGGGCGCTCCTCCAGCTCCTCCGGGCTCTCCTCCTGCTCGGCCTCCACCAGCTCCTCGACTTCCTCCTCGGCCGTCTTAACCTCGGCCAGATAGCCGAACTGCTCGGCAATCTCGACCGCAACCTGGGGGTCTATCGTGTGGTTTATGGTTGCCAAAATGCCCCTTTTCATCAGTTCGGCGATAATCTCGTTGGGCGACACGTCGAGAAGCTCGGCCAATTCCCTGACGGTAATGACCTCGGGAATTTGAACGATTTTGAGGTCCTCTTCCTCCTTCTTACGCTTGGGAGGGCGCGCCGGCTTTTTGGGTTGCTGCTTTTGCTGAACCTTTTGCTCCATCTTTTGCCGTTCCATAAATTCCTTCCTCTTTTCGCCCGGCATAGGTTTCTTCTTCTCTTTTTCCTTTTTCTTTTTCTGTTTTTTGTCCTTCATTTCCTCGGAGGGTTTCGCCTCCCCGGCCCTCTCCTCCTCGGGAAGGAGGTCCTTGGTCAAGGCCTGGAGCTTTTTTAGCAGCGAAAACTCGTCCAGCTTTTTGAGCTCCTCCGCCTTTTTCTTAATCTCCTCGCGCTTTTTCTCGTCGACGACCTCGTAGGGCTCTGCCAGCAGGTAGCGCCGCTCCTCCTCCTCTTCCTCCTCCTCCTCAAAGCGCAACTTTTCCAAAAGCGCCTCCCTCGACTTTTCGAGGAGCTCCATCAGCTCGCGACGGCGCCTTTCTTCCTCCGTAAGGGTTTTTTCCTCCTCTTCCTTTTTCTCCTCGGCGGGTTTTTCCTCCTTAACCTCAACCGGTTGGGGTTTTTCCTCAACCGCCTCCTTCTTCTCTTCGGCGGGTGCGGGAGGAGGCGCCGCCTTCAGGGCCTCGACGAGGAGGTCTATCGTCTGCTTCAGGTCCTCGGTTACCTTCGTCGAGGCCTTTATTTTTTTCGGGTCGAGCCCCAAAGTTTCTATTAAAATTTGCCTTAACTTTTTGTAGTCCACGCCCAGCTGTTCGGCGTACTCTTTCAGCTTCAAGTTTTTCTACCTCCCCTGGTTTTAAGAGCCAACGGCGGCCGTCCCGAAGCAATTGTTCTATTTTATAGGTAAGATTTGCGTTGGGCAGAAACAGGACGCCGACTGTCCGCTTTCCGAACCAAGAGCCGAGTTCCTCTTTACCGACCGGAAGCTTGTAAAAATTGTAGCCCTTTTTCCGGAAAAAGGAAACCTCGCGGTCCACCCGGGGGGAGGCGTCGGCCGCCACTATTAAAAACCCCCTGTAGCGTCTCGAAACGAGTTCCTTGGCCGTGTCAAGGCCGAAAAACACCCTTCCCGTTCGGTGGGTAAAAGTAAGAAGTTCCTTCAGCCGTTTTAGAAACCTTTCCCTCTCGCTCGGGTACCCCATCGAAGTTATAAACTTGTAGAACTTAGGATGGAACCGAAGCTCTCCAAACGCGTTAAAACCCTAAAACCCTCTCCCACGCTGGCCATAAGCGCCAAAGCAAAAGAGTTAAAGGCAAAAGGAGTTCCCGTAATAGGCTTCGGGGCCGGCGAACCCGACTTCGACACCCCCGAGTTTATTAAGGAGGCGGCAATAAAGGCCCTCCGGGAGGGAAAGACCAAGTACGCTCCCGCCGCCGGCATTCCCGAGCTTCGCGAGGCGCTCGCCGAAAAGTTTAAAGTCGAAAACGGCGTCGAATACAAACCTTCCGAGGTGGTCGTGTCCGCCGGTGCCAAAAACGTCCTCTTTTTGCTCTTTATGGCCCTCCTCGACGAGGGCGACGAGGTTCTCGTCCCCGCCCCCTATTGGGTCTCCTACACCGAGCAGATAAAACTCTTCGGGGGCGTTCCGGTCGAGGTTCCGACCGAGGAGGAAAGAAACTTCGTTTTAACCGTCGACGACCTAAGGCCCTTCGTAAGCGACCGGACGAAGGTTTTGGTCCTGAACTCTCCCAACAACCCGACCGGTGCGGTCGTCGACGAAAAGAACCTCAAAGAGATTGCCGAATTTTGCCTCGAAAGGGGGATTTTGATAATTTCCGACGAGTGTTACGAGGCCTTTACCTACGACGGGGTAAGGCACACCTCGATAGCCTCCTTCGGGGAGGAGGTCAAGAAAATCACCTTTACGGTTAACGCCTTTTCCAAAACCTACTCCATGACCGGTTGGAGGGTCGGCTTCGTCGGTTGTCCGAACGAGGATTACGCCAAGGTTTTGGCCAACCTAAACAGTCAATCCATTTCCAACGTAACGACCTTCGCCCAATACGGCGCCCTCGAGGCCCTTAAAAATCCCGAAGGTAAAAAGTTCGTCGAAAGGATGAGGACCACCTTTGAGCGCCGCCGCGACCTGATGCTGGCCAAGCTGAACGAAATTCCCGAGGTTAAGGTAAACAAACCCAAAGGGGCCTTTTACGTCTTTCCCAACTTCCGAAATTGGGTCGCGAAGTTCGAAAACGACCTGGCCTTTACCGAATACCTCCTCGAAGAGGCAAAAGTAGCCGTCGTTCCGGGAAGCGCCTTCGGCTACGAGGGTTTTCTGCGGCTCTCTTACTGCAACAGCGACGACGAAATCGTCGAGGGCGTCGAACGCATCAAAAAAG